>JAQXRL010000092.1 GCA_029218505.1 Eubacteriales bacterium
ATTTCCGGATCATCCTCGCCCAGGACGCCGCTCCGGATCAGGAATTTTACAAGCCCGGTGAAGTACCGCATCACGTCGGTGTAATTCTGCCTGGTTTGCAGCTTCGCCAGTTCCGGGTTCTGGAACTGCTCCAACACCAGCATTTTTCGCGCCTTGCTGACATGGGGATCGTGGAGGATATAGCGGATCTGTCCCAGAATCATTTGCGCTGCTGCGTCAGGGGTCAGCGCCTGCTGATCCGCCATATCGTCGGGCTTGTCCCAATCCGCCCGCGCAAAGATGGAATGTTCCCCGTACTGATCCAAAACATCCTTGACAAGCGCGTCCAGAATCGCCTGCTTGTTCTCAAAATGGCTGTAAAGCGACGCCTTCCGAATGCCCACGGCGTTCGCAATCTGGGAGATGGAGGTGGCTTCAAATCCCTGCACGGAGAACAGATCAAGCGATGCTTCCAGAATTTCCTGCTTTGTGTTTCCTCGATCCATTGCCATGCTCCCTTCCCTGAACCGAAACGTCTTGTGGATGCGGTTCTATTATACCTACCTATCGTTCGTTCGTCAATAGGGAATGGATGATTCTTTCCGTTCCAAAGGCGATTTGCGATGCGCCATAGGCGAACCTCCGTCAGGAAGGGAGAGGGCCTTCGGAATAATAAGTCATTTTTCGGAAACGCTGCGATGTTCTCCGTCTGCAATCGTTCCCGGACTGTCTTCGATGCACTTTCTTGGAGGTTCCCACAAAGTTTGGACGGTTTCGGAACCGGATTTCCATGGCGCTTTTGCGGGCTGAAGGGCTGCAATCCATCAAGCCCATTCTCTTTTCAGAATGGCATACTGTATCGTGTTTTCATAATGGGGCGTGCCATCCGGGTTGTTTACAAAGGATACAAATTCCTGAAACAGCCCTTCTCGGCGCATCCCCAGTTTTTCACAAAGATGCTGGCTCGACAGATTATCATCTTCGGTATAAGCGTAAATGCGCCTTGCGCCTTTCTTTTGAAACAGGTAATCAAAAAAAGCGTGCGCCGCTTCATACGCATAACCTTTTCCCTGATAAGAATCGTTCAGCATCCAACAAGGGCTGAAAGTATCCAATGGCGAACTGGTATCATGTGGTTCGCCACGCTCCGGGTAAGCGTCAATTTCGCCAATGACTTTCTTGATATCCTTCAGAACGATGGCAAAATAGTACTCTGTTTCGCCAACTCGCCGCTTCATTTCTTTTTTTGCGTCTTCCAGTGAGCGCAGTTTCATGCTGCCAAAGCAGTTCACCGCCGGCTCGCTTAAGTATTCCAGCACGTCCGCTGCATCGCTTTCAAGGAAAGGGCGCAAAATCAACCGCTTTGTTTCAATGATCATGGTACAGTGCCTCTTAGAAATCCAATTTATCAGTCTTTTTTGATTGTATCATCGCTTTGTGAACTTTTCAACAAATGCAACGATGATTGCGGCTGTCATTGCCTGAAGCGGGAAAGACATGGATAATGGGTGTCATGCTCTGCGTTTGGGCTGCACTATATGGGGCGCAGTGCTGACCGCTGCGCCCCGTATGCTCCAATCGAATAGCGCTATAAGCGGGAAGTTATTGGTTTCTTTGCGTAGGCACGGCTTTGATTTTATGCATTGAAGTACATGTCATAAACGATATAACCATGTATGCCATCCAATGATCCTTCATATGTCTCCTGACACATCATGCACCGGGGTTCTTTCATTGGATAGCCGCTTGTTGGGAAAATATGATATTCTGATGATGTTCGAAATCCAACGTGATGATAAAAGCGATAATCTCCTTCAACGGTTATTCCTTTATAGCCCAATTCTCTTACTTTTTCAATTCCCATCCTCAACATGGCGGTTCCAATTCCCTGGCGAAAATAATCTGCATGAACGGATACTGGCGCTAACATAACAATTCCAGAATTTGTTTCTTCATGATGGCCTCCTTCCCTGGTAGGCGATAGGGGAAATTTTGAAAACAAAAAGTGTCCTACCACCTGGTTATCGAATTCCGCAACAAAGGACAATTCTGGAATATAATACTTCGAATCTCTGATTTCCTCCACGAGTGCAATAATATCGGTTCCATCAGAATAGTCTGTTCCTTCTTGAAACGAACGCAAAATTAAAGAAACAATACTCTTATAATCTTTATGTTCTTCCGGGCGAATTGTAATCTTCTTATTCATCATACGCATATCCTCTTCTCAAATTTTGATTTGCCGTTCCGAAAACCGGACTGAACCGTTTTTGATGGATCGTGAAACAGAGGGAACCGTGAGAATCCTCCTTTTATGCAGGATCTCCATCGTTCAAACCGGACAACAGCTTTTTGAATTTGCTCGCCGACAGAATCTCGTGGGTGACAAATTTTCCGTTATCATATAAGGCAAAGGTTGTAAAGGGGCATGGTGCGCTTTGGGCCTGCTCTGTGGATGTGATGTGCACCGTGTGAAACGGTATGCCGGATTCCCGGGCGGTTGCCTCCAACAGCGGCGCATATTTGGCAGGAAAGGGGCACTGGTTCGTATAGAACAGCGTGAAGCCGGCGGACAGACCCTGCACCGTCCGGTGGACACAGGGCTTAAAACGGGGCTTGTCCGCATCCGGGGAAAAGGGCAGATACAGAAGCTCAAAATATGGAGCGGCGGTGTCCGCAACCGCAAAACCCTTGTGCTGCAGATATTGGGGATCGGAAAGAAACCCCATCTTCTTTCTGGAGGACAGCACGACCAATCCTTTTTTGCCTTTTTCCTGGCTGTCCCGAATGCACTCGCCCAAAAGTTGGTTGGAGTAGCCGTGTCCCTTGAATTGACCCGAGACCCAGAAACAGTCGATGAACGTGTAGCCATCCGCGTCCACGGGCGACCAGGCGTACTCTGCCGGAAGATATTCGATCATGCATTTTCCCCGGACATTCCCCTTGAGGAATACCAGGCCTTCGTCCAAACGCTCGGAAAGCCATGCCTTTTTTGCCATGACCTGTACATCCGTATTGTTCGAAATGGCACAGCAGATGTGCTCGTTTTCAAGATTCTCATGCGTCAGCTTGATAAACTCCATGCCATCGGTTCTCCTTTTTCCTTGGTGTTGAAGCACGTGCGTTCTTCTGTGCATGCGTCGTTAGCGGATATATGGATTCTACAGGATCCTTCATGCTCTTGATAGGCGGATTGTTCAGTAGAATGCGTCCGTTTTATAGGGGTGAAAAACCGCCGTGGAAAGGGTCTCGCCAACCCATTTGCGCAAGCCAGCAGCCAACGGCTTCGTGATAGCCGGTCCGTTGGCGGGCAGCGCGGCACCGGCGTATGCCGTGGCGAACGCGTGGACTTTCGTTCCCTCCCGCAGCAGGAATTCGATCAGATATTCCTCGCTGCCCGCGCGTTTCAGCTGTTCAGAATCCGCAGCGCTGACCAGAAAGCGCTTGGGGGACGCCATCATGGCGTTCATCCGGGAATCCCGCATCCCCGGTCTGCACCGCTTCTCCTGCATGCACTTGCAGGAAATCCGGCGTCTGGGCCGCTTCCATCAGCGCATCCACCGAACCAACAGCCCGGTGGCGAGAAAGCAGGTCTGCGCGAACATACATGCGTTGACCGCCATGAGAGCCATGTCGTGACGGCGGGCAGAGGGCTGCCTTTCAGATCATTCCACAGGATTCTCGCTTTCGCGCTGCGTTCCTTTCGTTCCGTTTTCCAGTTCGCGCACTGCCTTTATGGGATAGATCGACAGCGCGATCACGCTGAGCAGCGCCCCCGATGCCATGATGACAACAGCGGCGCCACGCCCGACGCCGATCTGAAACTGTTTTCCCAGTCCGTCGGCCAGAACGCCGGCCAGGCCGTATGCCACCACATAGCCAATCTGCGACAGAAATCCGATGAAGCCCCACGCCCGGCCCTGCAGCTCATCCGCGGTATTCGTCCGTACCAGAAAATCCAGGCAGTTGTTGGCCAGGGGCAGCATGGCGAAAAATAAAAATCCGGCGGCGCAGATCCAATAGATGTTTTCCTTCAGCCCGAAGAGAATCATGGCGAGTCCCGCCACGGCAAGGGATGCGGACAGAAGCTTCAAATACCCCTTTTTGATTCCCCGGACGCCCAAAAACAAACCGGAAACCAGCATTCCACTGGCGCAGACCGTTTCCCCGATCCCCAGGGTGGCGCTGTTCGCAAAATCCAGAATCAGCGGCTCTGCCAGAATCTGGAAAGCGCCCATGAAGCAGGTGATCACGGAGGCCAGCAGGATCAAAAGAAACACCCCTTGCTTTTCCGTAACCGCCTGCCAGCCCATCCGCAGGGCGGCAAAAAACGGCTCCTTTTCGACGGCCGCCTTTGCCGCCAGACCGTGCCGCACCACGCCGGTACAGATGACGGTCAGAAAGAATGTGCCAATATCGAGCGCCAGCAGCAGCCGGATGTCCGATACCGTCAGAAGCGCACCGGCCAGAACCGGGGAAATGAGATACCGGGCGCTTCCTGCCAGGCTGACCATGCCGCTTGCCCTGGAGTATTCCTCCGCATCCAAAAGGTCCGTCACCGTGGCCCGGTAGGCGGGCTCCAGCAGGGAGGAAAACACGGAGCTGACCGTCACGCCGATGCAGATTTGCGTCAGGCTGGCTCCGCCGTTCTGCATACAGAAAAAGATATAGAGGATTCCGATTGCGGAACAGCCGTCTCCCACCATCATCAGCAGCCGCCGGTCATAGCGGTCGGCCAGTACGCCCGCCGGAACGCTGAGCAACAGCGTGGGCAGAAACGCCAGCAACGTAATCAGGGCCATGTTCGCCGCGCTCCCGGTTTGCTGAAACACATAGACCCCCAGGCCGAAGCTGGTCAGTCCGCCGCCGATGGAGGAAACCAGTTCCCCCGCCCACAGCAGTAAAAACCGACGGTAATTGCGCTTTCCACCCATATTGCCCTTCCCTTCCTTACAGATCGACTGCCTGTCGATAAACGTTCAAAATAGAGCAAAATAAGGCCTCATCGCCTTTTTCCTTCTCCCTCACCGGCCTCCAGGAAGTCCCGGCGGTACTGGGACGGGGTGATGCCCTCGGACTTCTTGAACACCTTGGTAAAGACCCGGTAATCCCCGTAGCCCGACTGCTCCGCCACCTCCGCAATGGAGAGGGATGTGGCCAGCAGCAGTTTCTTGGCCTTCTCCATGCGGATGTTGGTCAGATAGGCCAGAAAGTTCACGCCGATCTCGCTCTTGAACAGCTGGCTGATGTACTGGGGATTCAAATGGAAGTTCTCCGCCAGCACGGAGAGGCTGATCTCCTCCGCGAGATGCTCCTGGAGGTACCGTGTGATGCCGGTGATGGTCCGCTCCTCCTGCTTCTCCGGTTCCGCCGCGGCTGATACCCGCTTTTCAAACAGGGAAATCTTCAGGTTGTCGATGCAGCTGCCGAACTCCTCGTAGTTCACGGGCTTGAGGATATAGTCCGTAATTTGCAGCCGCAGCGCCTCCCGGCAGTAGGAAAAGTCGTCATAGCCGGACACGATCACGAAGGCGGTATTGGGGTGCTTGATGCGGCTGAGCTGGATGACCTTCAAGCCGTTCATGATGGGAATATTGATATCCATGATGACGATATCCGGGCGCAGGGTGTCGATCTGGGTCAGTGCCTCCATGCCGTCCCCGGCTTCGCCCACCACCTCGCAGTCGTGGGCCTGCCAGTCAAAGAGCCGCTTGAAGCCCTCGCGGATCATAATCTCATCGTCCACCAAAAGCACAC
>JAQXRL010000093.1 GCA_029218505.1 Eubacteriales bacterium
TATTTTACGCTGACGCAAAAGGATGATCCCGACACATACGTGGACATTGAATTCTATTTTGACACCAAGGCTGTTGACGATGCGCAAACAGCAACAGTGACGTTATCCTTGCAACCCGACGGCGAAACGCAGATGGAAGCCATTTGCACGTTCCAGGATGCGTTGTCCGCAGAACAAGATCCGTATATGTACGGCGATTTCATCCTGAACGATTACAGCGACGGCGAAGACGGCACCGAAATTACCAGCATGAGTTTTACGTATGTGCCGGATGAGGATGGATATAACACGGTGTATTATTCGCTGAGCAGCATGTTAGAAGAGATTTTGAGCCTCAGCGCTCAGTGGAAATGCGGCGAAACCAACGAGATTTATGTGAGACTGGACATGAACGAAGACGGCAGTGTCAACTCCTTCGAGTTTTCTGCCCAAAGTACTTTTGGAGAGAAGGAAACATTGGACGCGACGCTGGATGTGATTTTTGATGGCACAGAGATCGGAACCTTTGCATTGAACTATGCGGGAACGCGGGATGACAATGGCGCGATTGCCGGAACAGCCAAGCTTTCCGTGCTGAGCGAAGGCGAGGAACAGATCGGCTTGTCCATGAAACTGGAATGCGGCGTTGCAACCATGGATGAAGAAGCGTTTGCCATTGACGCGAACAGCATTGCGTTGACGGACATGACGGACGCGGAAAGAGATCAGGCGCTAAAGGAAGCGAACCGGACGTTGGCGGATGCCCTGACGATTCTTGAAACGAACGTGCCGGCGTTTCAAGTGTTCAGCATGATACTGGACGGCGCTTCCATGAGTTAATCCGGACGGAACAGAAAAGCAACCCTGGCAGATGTGCTTCAGCTGCCAGGGTTGTTTGTGCGATGGAAACCTTGGATTATTCCACCAGACCCGCCACGCAATCGGAGCGATAGCCCAGTTCCTGCCGCAGGGCGTTCTGGTCTGGCAAGGAGGACAGAAACGCCTTCAGCGTGCCTTCAATGCGCACGCCGCCCATCGCGGCGGGAATTAACACACTGTCGAAGGGCTGAAGGGGCAAAGAGCCTTCCTCCCAGGTGAGAATGCAAGGCGCGGTTGGGGTCAGGAACAGCATGCGCCCCTCGGGCAACGGCATGGAGCCGGATACGTTCAGCCGGCAAAGCTCAAAATGTTCGTCCGAGACATAGTATGTGCGGCTGCCGCCTTTGCAAAGGACAGTAGCGCCCTCGATGCGATCGAGGCGCAGATCCAATCGAGTAACATCCAACGCCTTTTGCGTGTGCAATTCTCTGGGTTTGCCGTCCTTGCCGGTGCGTCCCCAGTCCCACAAGCGGTATGTGGCATCGCTGGACTGCTGAATTTCGTAGACCTGGATGCCGCCGCCCAGGGCATGTATCATTCCGTTGGGGATATAGTACACGTCGCCGGGGCGCGCTTCCACCCAATTCAGGACCTCTTCCAAGCGTCCCTGCGCGAGAATATCAGACAATGCCTCGCCTTTGGGGTCAATTCCATAGGCCAATTTTGCGCCGGGCTCTGCATTCAGCACGATCCAGGCTTCGCTTTTGCCCAGCTTCTGCTCGTGGACAAGGGCGTAGTCGTCGCCGGGATGCACTTGCACGGACAGGGTCTGCGCGGCGTCCAACAGCTTCAACAACAGCGGAAATTCGCCGTGGCCGGTGTTCCCCGTCAGCGATTCTCCCCAGCAAGAAATCATGGCGGAAAGCGTTTTCCCGGCGTGGACGCCGTTGGCTACCGTGCTTTCCTTGCCCGGAAGCGCGGAAATTTCCAGGCTTTCGCCGGTTCTGTCTTCGGGTGCATCCTTCAAAAAAGCGTCTCGCAGCATCGTGCCGCCCCAGGGGGTTTCCTCGCCGGAGCGAAAATATGGCGCCATTAACAGCGGATATAGTTGCATATGTGCTCCTCCTGCTTGCAAAAAAAATGTCCATCCAATATAATAATGTATCATCATCTGTGGAGGCTGTCAAGTGGCAAAGCGCGAAACGGACAAAATACGACGTGGCAACCATGCTTTCCGCGCCTCTGAAGGAGCGCGTCCCACGCCGGTAAACGTGCGGACGTTGGCGGAATTTACGCTGCTTTCCGGCGATTTGATCTTTGATCGGGAAGCGATGGAACGCATGCGGGAAGGCACGCGTGGACATGTGATGTTGCAACAAGCCATGGATGAGACATGGCAACGGGAAGTGTGGGTAAGCCGGGATGAATGTTTCGATGGCGTGAATCTGCGAATCCACGGAAGGGCAGACGCCGTTTGCCGAACCGGCGGGCTATGTGTGCAGGAGATCAAAACGACGCGGCTGCATCCCGGTGGAATCCGGCGGGAGGATTATCCCGCCCATTGGGCGCAGGCGCAGCTGTATGCATACCTTCTGGCCGAAAACGAGGGCTTCGACGAAGCAGAGGTAACGCTGGTATACTATCGCATGGATGGCGCATCGAAGCGCTTTTCCCAACGTTATGATCGCGGTCAACTGCGGGATCTGTTTTTGCGGTATGCCGTTCCGTATGCAAACTGGATTCGAGGGCAAGACCAGTGGCATGCGCTATGCGTTGCGTCCGCGCAGGCGATGAAGTTTCCCTACGATGGATTTCGCCAGGGACAGCGGGAAATGGCCAGGGAGGTGTACCTGGCGGCCAGAGACGGGCGGCGCGCGCTGATTGAGGCGCCTACCGGAATCGGCAAGACGGCGGCGGCGCTGTTCGGCGCGATCAAAGCCGTTGGGGAAGGGCATCCCGGGCCAATATTCTATCTCACCGCGCGCACGACGGGAAAACGGGCGGCGGAACATGCGCTGCGCCGCATGCGTTCCGCCGGTTTGCGCATGCGCGCCGTTACCCTGACCGCCAAGGAAAAGTGCTGTCCTGAGGGAGATTTGGGATGCGACGGATGTCCGCTGACGTCGGGCTATTACGACCGGCGCAGGGATGCCATTCGGGAGGCCATGGCCGAAGAGGAATTAAACCAGGCCGCGTTGGCAGACCTTGCCCGGGAACACCGGCTGTGTCCCTTTGAGTTTTCTTTGGATGTTGCGGAAACCGCCGATGTGGTCATTTGCGATTACAATTACGTGTTCGATCCACAGGTTCGCCTGAAGCGCTTTTTTGACGGCAGGAGCGACGCGATTTTGCTGGTTGACGAGGCGCACAATCTCCCCGTTCGCGCCCGGGAGATGTATTCCTGCACGATTTCGCCGGCCGCATTGGAGACGCTGTGCAGGCAAATGGAGGCAGAGGAAGGAAAGGGCGGCCCGTTTCAGCGGGCGGCGGGAAAACTGCTTTCCGCATTGCCGTCGGATTTGGACGGACCGCAGCATGAAGCCGGTGTGGACAAGGCATTGATTGCCGCAGCGGAGCGCTTTGTGGCGGAAACCGCCGACGTGGACAAGACAAGGGATGCGGCATTGTTTGTCTTGGAAGTGCAGCGCTTTGCAAAGCTGGCCAGAGGGTTCGACGAGGAAAGTTACAGGCTGCTGTTTCAGCCGGAAGGGCGGCGCGCGCAAGCAAAGCTCTGGTGCTTTCATCCGGCGCCATATCTGCAAAAGACGTTTGACAAGGTTGGCGGCGTGGCGCTTTTTTCCGCGACGTTAACGCCGATGTACTATTATGCGCGCCAGTTAGGCCTGCGGGAAGAGACAGGGGACCGGCAAGTAGCGCTGCCGTCGCCGTTTCCTCCGGAAAATCTGCTGGTGTTGCGGCTGAACCTGCCCACGACATTGCGCGAGCGCGAGCGCACGCTGGACGGCGTGGTGAAGTCGTTCCATGCCATGGGAGAGGCATGGCCGGGAAACTATCTGGCATGCTTTCCGTCCCACGCCTATTTGGCGTTGGCATACAAGCGCTTTCGCTTGCTGTATCCGGATTGCAGGGCGATTTATCAAAAGAGCAGAATGTCGGAGGAGGAACGCAAGCGCTTTCTGGAAAGCTTCCAGCCCCATCCAAAGGAAAGCATGTATGCGTTCATTGCCATGGGCGGCGTGTTTGCCGAAGGAGTGGATTTGCCGGACGATCGCCTTTCCGGGGCGGCGATTGTGAGTTCCGGAATCCCGCAAATCGACATGGAGAACGAATTGCTGCGAGAACTTGCCGACGACGGAGACGAGGGATACGATTTTGCGTACGTATATCCTGGAATACGCCGGGTTTTGCAAGCCGCTGGCCGCGTCATTCGCACGGAAACGGATCGGGGCGTGGTGTTGTTGATTGACGAGCGCTTTCGCATGGAAAAATACGAGGAACTTTTGCCGGAGCATTGGCATGTGGAGGACGTTCGCGCCATGAGCGAATTAAAAAAACGCATTAGAGATTTTTGGAGAGCGTGACAAGTGCGTATTTTTGTGCTATAATGAAATGTAATCCTGTGCAAATATATCAAGACCAGAGGTGGCTACTGTGGCAGACGATCCCTTGAAGAAAAAACCCATTCCGCCTTCGCCGTCTCCTTCGCCTTCGTGGATTGCCATTGGAATTACAATGGCGGCGTTCTGGCCGGTGGGCGCATTTTTGCTGTTTTTGCGCATATGCAATTGGGGAAAGCGCAAGCGTTACGATCATTACCGTGAGATCGTGAAAATCGTTGGAGAGCGCGCGTATATTCGCATCAAGGACTTGGCCAGGACACTGGGCAGGGATGTTGATGTGCTGCGAATGGATTTGAGAAACATGATCAGCAGCGGCTATCTTGGAAAAAAGGCATATTTGGACATGTCCACGGGCTGTTTGGTTGTGGATCCAGACGCGCGCCCAGATGGGAGCGTCGACGCGCAGGTGAACAAAGCGGCGGAAAAGGAAGCGCGAAAGCCTGCTGCGCCCAAACCGGAACCGATGCAGCAGCAGGATTCTGCCCCTCCGCCGGAGCAGAAATCCTATGCACAATCGGAAGATGAGTTTGAGAAAAAATTGATGGAAATTCAGGATTTGAACGATCGAATTGCCGACGAGGCGGTATCCCAAAAAATTGACCGCATCGGCCAATTGACGGCAAGTATCTTTCGCTTTGCAAAGGAACGACCGGACCGGCGGGATGAGATTCGCAAGTTCCTGAATTATTATTTGCCTACCACCTTCAAATTGCTGGAAAGCTATGCACTGTTGGAAAAGCAAAGCTATCAGGGCGAAAACATTACCTCTGCCCGGCGGGAGATTGAAAATATCATGGATTCGCTGGTGAAGGCGTTCGAACAACAGCTGGATCGGCTGTTTCGCGCGGACGCAATGGACATTTCCAGCGATATCGAAGTTCTGGAAACCATGATGGCAAAAGACGGATTGTCCGAGAAACGCGGAATGACGTTGGGCGGACATTCATGACCCCCAAAGCCAAAGGAAACGAGCCGAAGCGATGTTGCTGCGGCTCGTTCTTTTGATGGAAGTCGAACAGGCGAAAATCCCCAGTTCCACTGAGGTGGAGAAGAAATCGCGATAATGTACAATAAGTTGCGCAAAAAGAAATAGACATGGTAGGCAGGCAGCTGATAGAATGGAGTTGCAACACAAACATTCGAAAGGAGCCTGAGAACCATGTCTGAGAAGATTGTAACACTGAACGAGGAATTCATCAAGGGGCAGATCAAGGAATTGGTCCGAGGGAGCGTAGAAGAAACGCTGAACGAGTTGCTGGAGGCGGAAGCGGAGAAGCTGACGCAGGCAGCGCGCTACGAGCGCAACGAAGCCCGTCAGGGCTACCGAAGCGGGCATTACGACCGGAACCTCACCACAACCTCCGGCGACGT
>JAQXRL010000094.1 GCA_029218505.1 Eubacteriales bacterium
GGATTGGATGAGGCAATTGAAAGGTGTATTCGTGCCCAGGAAGCCGGTGCCGATATGACACTTATCATGGGCATTAACAATGGCGAGGGCAGCCTTGAACTGTGCAAGGAAATTGCAAAACATGTTCCGGGGTGGAAAATGTACCCCGATGTCGGATCGCATAACGGGGTTCCGGATGTAAATCTTGATGATTTGATCCCGCTTGGATTCAATCTTGTCACTTGCCATTACTTGGAAAAGGCCGCTTGGTACGGAATGCTCGATTATGGTCGGCATATGGTTGCAGATCGTGGGACGCTTTATGCGAATGAGCACGATATGGGTGGCCTTACCCGGGCAGAGAAAACTGCGATGATGGGCTGTGACATCCATGAATGGTTGGCTTTTGAACGAAGCTGTTACCATGAGGATGATAAGCGATAATTAAAAGGAGGAAGAAAACGATGCATACCATGAAGAAGTTCGTATCGCTGGTACTGGTTGTGCTCTTGATGCTCGCGTCAATTGCATGTACCAAGCCTGCAAACGATCCTAAGGACAATGCCGACCCGCAACCTGCGACGACTGATGCAAACACGCCGGATACCAATCCGAGTGCAGAGCCTGTGGTGGTTGATAAGGAAGGCGGCACGCTGAAAATCGGTCTGACGCTTGATTTCACAAAACCGCTTTGGCTGGACACCCGTAACCAGAATGACTTCGTCTATACCAACTGCTATCTGGAAACCCTGATGGTATTTGATAAAAACGGTGCTCCGCAGCCGTTCCTGGCCAAGAGTGTCACGGGCGATGCGGCAGAAAAAACCTACACCATCGTTTTGAACGAGGGCATCAAATTCCATGACGGTTCTCTGCTCAATGCAGAAGTATGCGCCTGGAACCTGCAGATGTACAAAGATCAGGGTGTTCTCAGCACTTCGTTCCTGAAACAGTTTGATCATGCAGAAGTGGTTGACGAGTATACCGTCAAGGTATATCTGACCGATTGGGACAGCACGTTTACGTATGGTCTGGCCCGTCAAGCTGGCTTCATGCATTCCAAGAAACAGTACGATGAGAATGGTGCTGAAGGTTGTGCTGCCCATCCCATCGGAACCGGTCCTTTCATGTTTGAGAGCCATGAGCCGGATATCAGCACCACGTTTGTGCGGTTCGATGAATATTGGCAGGGCAGACCTAATCTGGATGCTATCGAGATTACCGTTTATGCTGACCATACGACGGCTAATGCTGCACTGCAGGCAGGAGAAATCAATGTCCGCTTCCCGGATTCTCCGAACGATGCGAAGGAACTCTCCGCTCTTGGATTCAGCATTCAGACGACAAAAGTTCCGTCTGCGTCCGTTACCGTTTGCTTTAACAGTGCCAATGAAGCCGATCCGTTCTATGATGTGAGGGTTCGTCAGGCGGCTGCCTATGCGATTGATCGTGATGCGATCATGAAGGCACTCTGGGGCGACTACGGTTCTCCCATCACTCAATACGGCATTGAGGGACAGCCTTGGTACAACGATGATATCGTTGGCTACGAATACAATCCGGAAAAGGCGAAAGAACTCTTGGCTGAAGCGGGTTATCCCGATGGCTTTGACACCAAGATCATGACCTCCAGCACGACGTCCTATGTCAATGTATGCCAGATTGTGGCAGAGGAGCTTGCTGCCGTTGGTATCCGCGTTGAACTGACGCCCAGTGATAATGCAACATACCTCAAGTCGATCAGCGGTTGGGAATCCGGTATGCTGTATCATCCGATGACGCTTTCGAATGGTGGCCCGTCGATTATGAATGCTAACTTTGTTCAGGGCATTTCCTCCGGACTGGCGGTTACGAGCTTCATCCATCCGGATGACCTGAACGATACCATCCTCTCTGCTGTAAGCGCAGTTTCCGAAGAAGAAGCGAATGCGCTCTGGCAGCAGGCCGAGAAGATGATCTTCGAAGACTACTGCCTCTTGAAGGCGATTGGTGCAATCTATGATATCGCTGCGCTTGATTCGAACATTCATGATTCCGGCATTGGTGAGACCGTATCGCGTGTTCCGGGTAACTGGACGCTTTGGAATGCATGGATTGAGAAGTAAATCCATATAAGTGACAACTCCGGTTCTGAGCCTGTCCTTATGGGCTCAGAACCGGAACAACAAATTGGTCCTAAATGACCCTTCCTAATTATCAGTCTCGGAGGCGCAGATGACAAGCTATATCATCAGACGACTTTTGATTTCAATATTACTCGTCTTTTTGATTTCCGTGTTTGCATTTTCATTGATGCATATTCTTCCAGGAGATCCGGCTAGGATTTCACTCGGTGAGGAAGCTTCTCAAGAAACGGTGGAAGCGCTTCGGTCCGAGTGGAATTTGGACAAGCCTTTGCTCACGCAGTATGGTCTGTGGGTTTCCGGCATTTTTACAAAAGATTTTGGTGAGTCCTTTGCGTTTAACCGACCCGTATACGACATCATCACCGAGAGACTGCCGCGCACGATTGCTATTGGGCTTCCCTCTATTGTACTGGCGGCGATTGTTGGTGTTTGCTTCGGCATTCTCAGCGCAGTAAAGCGCGGTAAGTGGGTGGATCAGGTTCTGACATTTTTCTCCACATTGGGGTTAGGAACTCCGGCATTCTGGCTGGGCATTTTTGGAATCTATTTATTTGCATTGAAACTGCATTGGCTCCCGGTGCAAGGATTTGTCAGCCCAACAAAGGACTTTGCGGGATATGTGTATAAAGCTATTCTGCCAATTTTTTGTCTGTCTTTTTCATTGCAGGCATATGTCGCTCGTCAAACGCGTTCGAATATGTTGGAAGTCGTAAACCAAGATTATATTAGGACAGCGAGAGCAAACGGCATCTCTGAAAGAAGCATCATTTTCCGCCACGCTCTAAAGAACGCCTTGATTCCAGTTGTTACGATTATTGGCATGCAAGTACGTATTGCGATCGGTGGCTCTCTGATTGTTGAGAATGTGTTCAACATTCCCGGCATTGGCAGCATGCTGACAACCGGCGTTCAGAATCGAGATTATGTATTGGTTCAGACCGGCGTTTTAATTATTTCGTTGGTAACAGTTTTTTGCAACTTCTTGGTCGATATATTGTATGGATTCATTGATCCAAGAATTCGCGAATCATGGAGCTAAGACAAATGAAAGGAAAGAAACCCGTGAAGAAGAGCAATTCTCAATTATTCAGAGTGCTATTTGGACGCGGAATTATATCAAAGATTTGCTTCGGAATCATTGTATTCTTTATGATCCTGGCCATCTTTGCGCCGATTATTTCGCCGTATAGCCCAACGGAGCAGCAACTAGACAATACTCTTGCGAGTCCTTCAAAGGAACATCTGCTAGGGACAGACTTTCTTGGACGTGATTTATTGAGCAGAATTGTCTATGGCGCAAGAATTTCCTTAGTTGCGAGCCTTTGCAGCAGTTTAATTGCAGCCTGCCTGGGAACTCTGCTGGGAATTTCAGCAGGATATTTTGGCGGTTTCTGGGGTAATTTGATTATGCGAATCAGTGATGCGCAGTTGTCAATCCCAAATATGATTCTTGCTATGGTTTTGGTTGCGTTGTTCTCCAATGGTGTGGCAGGTGTTGTAATTATCATTGGCATTTCCATGGTACCTACATACATTCGTCTTATGAACGGCTTGGTACTGTCGCTGAAAAAGAATGATTTTATTACCGCAGCAGCATTGATTGGACAACCAAAGTTTAAAACACTCATAAAGCATTTGGTTCCCAATTGTGTTCCGACAATCATCGTCCTGTTTACGATGAACCTTGGTTCCGCCATTATGCTGGAAGCCTCAATGAGCTATCTGGGAATTGGTATTGTTCCACCGACACCCACATGGGGAGGTATG
>JAQXRL010000095.1 GCA_029218505.1 Eubacteriales bacterium
CGCCCGTTGCGCCTGTCGCGCCCGTTGCTCCTGTTGCTCCTGTTGCTCCCGTTGGGCCGGTCGGGCCGGTCGGGCCGGTTGCGCCCGTTGCACCCGTTGCACCTGTTGCGCCTGTTGCACCTGTTGCACCAGTCGGGCCAGTCGGGCCGGTTGCACCCGTCGCGCCTGTTGCACCTGTTGCGCCTGTTGCGCCTGTTGCGCCTGTTGCACCCGTCGGGCCGGTCGGACCGGTTGCGCCTGTCGGGCCAGTCGGGCCGGTTGCGCCGGTTGCTCCCGTCGCGCCGGTTGCGCCCGTCGGGCCAGTCGGGCCTGTTGCGCCGGTCGGGCCCTGGATCCCCTGGAGCCCCTGAACACCCTGCGGGCCGGTCGGACCAATGGAACCGGTCGGGCCGATTGCGCCGGTTGCACCCGTCGGACCCGTCGGACCCGCCGGGCCAGTCGCACCTTTCGGGCCGGTCGGACCCGTCGGGCCGACAATACATACACTGGAACATGGCGGTTGACAGCATAAAGGACATGCCGGTTGACAATGTGCAGGGCATGGCGGTTGACAACACAAAGGATTATTTACATTTGCACAATGAATGTCATTGCGCGATTTACAAAAGTTATTCATAATTGGCTCCTTTCACCCTTCAATAGCGGATTCTGTCTTCTTTCGTTCCATATCATCCTATGCTATTGTGGCGTGGAGGTGAACGCGAGCCTTTCTGTAACAGCAATGGCCGCCGCCATGTGCGGGAGACATAACGGTTGTTTTCGTCGAATTTTTTCCTGAACGGGGCGCTTTTCCGATGTTTTTTCGTTGTTTGCCGTTGCCGATTGAAAAAGCGCCAAGCGATGGCGCTGCTGCGCGTCGTGACACTGCACGGCGCAAGACACACAAGGGAAAAGCACGATTGCATACAAATGCCTTCCGCCACGGTTTCTTGATCCGTTGCGAAAGGCATTGCACTTACAGAAGCTTTGAACAAGGCACGGAATGCAGGCTTCTACAGCTTCCCGATTTCTTCCAGAATCTTGCGGGTTACGGCCAGTTCCTCCTTGGTCGCCGGCGCCAGCGGCAGGCGTGCCGGCCCGAGCTGGAGACCCGTTACCCACTCGATCGCCGGGCGCATCAACGAATTGGGCAGCAGACGGCCGTTCTGGCCAGTAGACTTGCAGAAGCGATACATCGGTACAAACAATTCCTTGGCGCGAGCATTGTCTCCCCGGGCAAAGGCCGCGAAGATTTCTCGAATTTCATGGCCAAAGATATGGGCGCCGCCGCTCACCAACCCCATGGCTCCTTGCACGATGGTGGGCAACAGCATTACGTCGTCTCCATTATACACGGCAAAGTCGGGATCGATGTCCTGCGTGGCAAGGAAGAAATCCGTCACTTGCGTGGGATTGACGCCCGCCTCGTCCTTAATCGCAATAATGTTGGGAATTGAGGCCAATCGCCGCACGGTTTCCGCTTCCAGGTTTACGCCCACAAAAATCGGTATGTTGTACAGCATGATGTTGGCCTTTGTGTTTTCCGCAACCTTTTTATAATGTAAATACAGACCTTCCTGCGTGGGTTTATTATAAAACGGGCAAACCACAAGGCACAGCTCAATGCCCAAATCCACGGCTTTGTTGGTCAAGGCAATGGTCTCCACCGTAGATGCGCAACCAGTGCCGGCAATCACGGGTTTGCGTCCGTTTGCCGCTTTTACCGCGGTTTCCATTAGCTTCACGCGTTCCTCAAAACGCAGCAGCGACGCTTCGCCGGTGGTGCCCGTCACAATCAGCGAATCACACAGATCCTTTTCCACGACATACTCAATCAGTTCAGCATAGCGTTCATAATGGACGCTTTCATCCTCGTTGTAGGGAGTAATTAGAGGCAGCAAAATCTGACCATACTTTTGCACAAACGAATTCATCTTCATATCCCCCGTTTTTTTGATTTAGGCTTCAAATGCTTCGCGAATACGACGTTTTTCTTCCTCGGGCAATGTGGTGATGGGGCTTCGGCACTGCCCCATATCCCGTCCCAAAACGCGAAGAGCATATTTCATGCGAATCGGAAACTGATTTCCCGCAAGGCACATCCATTTTTTGTATAGCGCGTTTTGAATCTTCATGCCGCCTGCATAATCGCCCTTTTGCGCGCATTGCCACATCGCTCTGCTCTCCTTGGGAAACATGGACAGAATTGCAGAAATGCCGCCGGCGGCCCCCAACGCAAAGCAGGAAAAGATCATTTCATCGGTGGCTGCAAAGACCCTCGCTTCATCGCCCACCTCCAGCAAATCGGCATAAAGCGCTTGAATGCCGCCCACCGACTGTTTGATTCCCATCACATATTCCGTGCCGCGCACAAGGCGATGGAACAGCGCAGGCGAAATGGTATTCTGCGGAATGACATTGTAGATAATGATGGGCAACCGCACTTCTTCCGACAACGTCTTATAAAAATGATACATTCCCTCTTCATTGGGCACCAGCACGTTGTATGCCGTGGGCGTTACCATAATGGCATCTGCGCCCGCTTTTCTGGCCGCAAGGCCTGTTCGCACGGCGTCTCTTGTGCAGGCACGCATAACTCCGCAAATCACCGGCTGGTCTTTGCCCACATAATCTTTTGCAATGCCAATAAGGCGCGCAAGCTCTTCGTCCCGCAGCGTCGGTCCTTCTCCCGTGCTGCCGCCAACACTCAGTCCATCTGCGCCGTTGTCCATGCAAAACCGCATTTCCCGTCGGATCAGATCTTCCTGAATTTCCCCTTGCTCGTCAAACGGCGTAACGATTGGCGGCAGGATTCCAGAAAACTTCATGGTTCTCCTCCTAAACTGCGTCTAATTCCAAACAATTCCGCTGATTCTCTTTCCGCAATGGGCGCACAAGGACATCGTCCGCCAAGCATGCGCAGGGTTTCGGACAGACGATTCCCATTGTCCGTTACAATTCCCGTGCCGTCACCACGGCCAGCATCGCGTCATTGTTGTTTCCTCCGTTGCCCGGCTGGCTTTCATAGGAATATCCCAAATAGAGTTTTTCTCCAATCTGTCTTGCATATGGATAGCTCAACGCCAACCGGCGATTTTGCGATTCCAACAGGGAACCTTCATCCACAATATACAGTTTGCAAAGAGAAAATCCGCCCTTCTTTCCAACGCCCAGCAGCAATCTGCCCCGATCGCGGGGAGCGCCCGCAACAGATTCGTTGAACACCAGATATGGCCGGCCATCGTCCAACACGCCGCAGAAGGGTTTGGTGGTCGCCATGGGCAGGTTGGAAACTTTGCAGGGCCCGAAGCTTCTGCCATAATCCTCGCTCAGCGCCACGACGGCGTGATATCTTCCTTCCGTCAAGATCGTTTCGTTCCGCATGACCGCAAGCACGCGGTTTCCGATGACCCATGCGCCCGCCTCCGTCAGCACTTCCCCGTCGGTATCGGGTTTGACCACATCCCAATGGAGAAAATCCTCGCCATGACTGATCGCCAAGGCGCCAAGCCACGCATGGTCGCAACCGGCAATGATCCAATTCCCATCGTCCATGCGCGTCGGCATGCCCAGCGGCCAGAAGTCCTCCGCTACGATTCCCATTGCGCGCCATTCTCCGTCTGCGTATCGCCATGCTTCCATTTGCAGGTTGCGAAAATGCAAACTACGATGCCCTTTTTTCGTCACGATGCCTTCTCCCAGGCCCAGAAAGCGCGGGCCGAAACACCACAGTTCCTCCCCATGGTTCAAAAACACGCTGTGGCTATTGGCATAATTCCTGGGATGTGCAATTGGTTCGACCTTTGACCAACTCCTGCCCTGATCCTCGCTCCAACGCATCAGCAGCTGCTCTGTGATGGAATTTTCCAAAGAATCGTTAAAGGCAAAGCAGACGCCCAGACGTCCCTGATGCTGCGTGACCGCCACTCCATGCAGAAAATGTGTCGCGCCCGTTTCTTTTGCCGTTTCGAACACCCGATGATATTCGATATTTTGGGGACGGGTCAGCGCCGAAGCGCCGACCCCCTTTTCCAGCAGTTCAAACATCGGTTTTCTTCCTCGTTACTGGTTGATCTTCTCGTTGTACCAACGAATGTAATCTTCGCCGCCCATGGCGTTGTATTCCTGGGTCATAACTTCGAATTCCACATCCGGATCCACCGTCAAATCTGTCAGGATCTTAATGATGTGCGTATCCAACAGCCCGTTGAGCGCGGAGGTATCGCCCTCATAGACATACGGAAAATCTGCCGCCGGACGCACATACGGCGTGTACTTTTCAAAGCCATCCAACACCAGCGGATCCGCATTGCGCTTATAGATATCATGCCAATAGACGACGTAATACAATTCGCGGCCGGACTGGTTGATCGTTTCCTCGTCGCATTCGATGTCATAGTAATTGCCGTTCTCGTCCTCGTCCCATGTCACGCCTTTGGGGCCGAACGTAACCAATTCGCTGCCTTCCTGCGTGGCAAGGAAATCAATAATTTGCATAATGACGTCCTTATGCTCGCTCTCTTCGAAGATCAGCAGCTGAAAACCGCCCAACGCAACGCCGCTGGGGCTGGCCGTCAGATTCGGCCATATGGCTTCATAGCCATCCGCAGCAAACAGCGGAAGCGTCACCGTGTTTTGATGCGGAACGTTGGCCGTAAATGTGTTCCACCACGCCGAAGTGCTGCCCGTTTGCGTCAGATACCATTGCTCGATTCCGAAATGATCCAAGCTCTTTTTTTCCAAATAGCGATCGCGCGTATCGGAGATGAATTCAGGATCGACAACGCCCATCTCATATAGTTCGCGCAAATACTTCATGGCAGCCAGCGCGTTGTCTGTCAATTGCCAGGGCAGATATGTGCCGTCCTCATGCAACGTCCAATCTTTGGTAACGCCAAAGAAGCCAAGCACAACGGTCAGCGTGTCTCCATAGCCTCCATTCAGC
Source organism: Eubacteriales bacterium (assembly GCA_029218505.1). Classification (GTDB taxonomy): domain Bacteria; phylum Bacillota; class Clostridia; order Christensenellales; family Aristaeellaceae; genus SUG1456. Next base: position 4,925 of record JAQXRL010000095.1, read on the forward strand.
GCGCCGCCCAATGCATAGGTATCGTCCACGCCATCGCCATCCGGATCATCAAAGGTAAACGCACGGCAAACCTCGGAAAACTCATCCAACGTGGTGGGCATTGTCAAATTCAGCGCGTCCAGCCAGTCCTGCCGGATGGTAAGAAACGTCTCCGTCACATTGCCCGGCCGGCAAGGAATGGAATAACGTTCGCCATCCACCCAAAGCCATTTGTCCTCTTCCCGTTCCGCCAGAATGTCCTGGCCATAGGTTTCCAACAGCTCGTTTAACGGCGCAAGCACACCGTCCTCCGCCAGAAGCGGAACTTCCGCCTGAATGGTGCTGCTGCTGGCTTGCCATTCCATCATATCCGGATAATCTCCGGAAGACAGAATCACGGAGCAGGCTTCGCCATAGCCTTCCGAAGGGAGAATTTCCCATTTGATCTTGACATTGAACTTCTCTTCGATGATCTGTTTGACCTGATTTTCTTCATACGCATTCCCGCGGCGGCGCGTGATAAAATGAAGTTCGGCAGGTCCTTCGGCGGACGCGGCTGGAATCAGCGACAGCAGCATGCTCAAAACGAGCAACAAGATGAGGTACCTCTTTTTCATGGGATTCCTTCCTTTCTTTTGGTGGATATTTTCAGCCGGATGCTTTCCGGCCTTAGCCCTTCAACGCGCCAATCATTACGCCCTTTTCAAAAAACTTCTGCAAAAACGGGTATACGCAAATGATCGGAATCACCGAAACCGTCAGCGTCGCCATCTTTAACGTGGTTGGCGTCAGATCGCTTGCGCTGAAATCGCCAGCCAACTCCTCTGTGGACGAACTGGAGATCATTTCCCGCAAAATCAGCTGCAACGGGCGGCGTTCTGGCGAACGAATGTATAGGATGGCGCTGAAATAACTGTTCCAGTATCCCACCGCATAAAACAGCGTCATGGAGGCAATCACCGCCATGGAAAGCGGCAGCATAATGCTGAAAAACGTTCTGTACTGCCCTGCGCCGTCTATAAACGCCGACTCCTTGAGCTGTTCCGGCACGCCTTCAAAAAAGTTGCGCACAAGAAACACATAGAACGGATTGATCAGCACGGGCAAGATCAGAGACCAGAGAGAATCCAGCAATCCCGCCGAGCGAACAACATAATAGGTCGGCAGCATACCGCCGCTAAACAGCATGGTGAAATACACCAGAAACGAAATCACCCTGTGCCCGGCTACATGACAGGACAGCGGATAGGCAAACAAGAGCGTCGCCAGCAGGCTGAAAAAGGTTCCTCCGATTGCCAGAAACAGCGTGTTGCCATATGCCGTATAGATGTCCGGATCCTGGAGCACGTTTTTAATGGCTTCCAATGTAAAGCCCTGCGGCCACAAGATTGCGCCCTTGCCAATGACCGAAGAATAAGAAGAAAGGGAATATACGACCACATACCAAAATGGATAAAACATGATAAAGCCCGTCAGCGTCACCATAATATAACACAGGATCTGCCCCGCCGTGAGAGGCTTTCTTTTTTTCTTCTTCGTCACCATAACCGACCCTCCCCGCTTCTTTGGGACAGCCAATTCACGATCAGCACCAGAATCAAACTAATTGTCGATTGGAACAATCCCATCGCCGCGCCAAACCCGTATTCCGCATTGACATATCCTCGCTGATAAGAATATGTTCCAAGAATTTCGCTGACCATGTAAACGCTGCTGTTTTGCATGACCAGAATCTGTTCAAAGCCAGCATCCATGATGCCGCCAATGCGCAGGATGAACATCGTCAACACAGTCGGCCAAATGGCCGGAAACGTGATATACAGCGTCTGTTGGAAGCGATTCGCTCCCTCTATGGCCGAAGCTTCGTATAGATCCGGATTGACGGACGACAGCGCCGCCATATAGATGATCGTGCCCCAACCCGCATTTTTCCAGATATCGCTCAAAACCAACACGCCGCGGAATTTGTCCGGATTGATCAGACAGTCGATCTTCTGCCCCGTTATCTGCGCAAAGACGCCGGAGGACGAACTGAAGAATGTGTTCACCAGCGACGCAACGACGATCCATGAAATGAAATGCGGCATATATACGATCGTTTGCATCAGTTTCTTGTACGGTCTGCATCGAATTTCGTTCAGCATCAGCGCCAGCAGAATCGGCGCCGGAAACCCCACGATGATCTTATACAGGCTGATCACAATCGTATTTTTCAGCACCAATGGAAAAAACGCGGATTCAAAAACCTTCTGGAAATTGAGCAAGCCCACCCATTCGCTTCGCAAAAAGCCCCTTGCCATTCGGAAGTTCTGAAAGGCCATGACGATTCCATACATCGGGACATACTTGAAGATGATAAAAAACAATGCTCCGGGAAGCAACATACCGTAAAGAGGAATATCTCGTTTCAGCCGCAATCTCAGTTTGCCGCCTTTCGTAACATTCACCGCCGTCCTCGCCTCGCTTCAAAATCGTATGATTGTCTGACAACAATTGAATTATATCACCGCATTTTTTCCATGTCAATACTCTTATTCCATGATTTAACCTATTAGCTTCGCTTTTTATGTGAATATTTTTATTAACATTATGATTTGGATTGCGTTTTGCTTTGTTTTTTGCGTCCGAATTTCAATTTCGTCATACAATTTTGTATTTCTCGATACGTTTATCGTTTCCGCCTTGACACCGTCCGAATTTTCATAGATAATATTCTCAGCAAGAAATGAAACACTCCACATTAAAGGATGAGTATTATGGTCAAAAAACCTTCTGTCGTCGATCAAATCGTTGAAAATCTCCGGGATTTTCTGAAATCGGATGTACTGACAATCGGACAAAAGCTGCCCAGCGAAACAGAATTGGCGCATCGATATGGGGTTGGCCGTTCCACCATTCGTGAAGCGCTTCGTCTTTTGCAGGCGCAGGGATTTGTGGAACTGCGCCCCAATGCCGGGGCCTTTTTGTCCAGCAAAGAGCCGGACAGCACCAAGGCCATTCACTGGATTGCCGAGCACGGCGAAGATGTATTGGACGTTATGGAGATTCGTTACAGCATCGAAGGCATTGCCGCACGCATGGCTGCCGAACGCGCAAAGGACGAGGATATTTACTGCCTTTTTGGCATTCAGACACTGATGGAGCAAGCCTGTGCCGCGGACGATTCCATGAACCTCGCTCTATATGACGAGGCCTTTCATGAAGCCATCGCCCGGGCAACACACAATCAACTCATGTGCAATCTGGTAGCACAGCTATCCACTGCGTGCGCCAACTTTCGCGGCAAAACCTTTCTTGCCCATAAAGGAAACGCAGCATGTGCCGCGCACGCGGCAATTCTTCAAGCGATTCGCGCCCATGACGGCGTTGCTGCGCAACAAAAAATGGAAACTCACATGCGTGAAAACTACGAACTTGCTAAAGCTTACAATGAACAAAAAGATTAATCCGTTTCGGATATCGCATTCAGCGCTTTGTCCGGCGCTGAAAAAGCCTGCAAGACGAGGAAGCAAGACTGCAAATGAGGGAGCTTGCACAGACGTAAGGGACGGAAATTTGCCGTTGAAGCGGACGAAGGAAGCAAAAATTCCTGCCGGTTCAATTTGCGCAGCAGGAATTTTTGCGTTTGCGGGGTTTGTCAGAGGTCTGACGCAGATCTCCTGAAAGGAGATCTGCGTGACAATGATTGCGGGCTTTCCGCGATATCAGGGCATCGCACCAATGGATTCGATCCATGGCGGAAATCTTCTCACAATTCGGCGGCGAACTGCCGTTTCTTCTCCGAATGTGCCAGCCGGACACACCCTTGGGGCCGCCTCCTTTTCTGAAATGCGCGCATATCGCCGCTGCAACATTCAATTTTGCCGGTAGATCTGTTCGCCGCGCACCAGCGGATAGCGAACAAGACTCGCCCCGTCCAGTTGCTCCTGATGCATATCCACCGCCGTAATCTGATGGTTATCATACGTGGTATAGTAATATACGCCGCGATCCGCATTGCAGCAGGATGTGTACAGGGTAATTTCATATTTGCCGTCGCCTAAATCGCAGCAGCCGCGCTGCTGGTCCACGGAGCCAAGAATATGAAAAAACTGGCTGACGCTCTCTTCTTCCGCGTCCCCGGATCGGGAATTTAACTTTGTAAACGCGACGCGGACAAAGCGGGATTGGGAGGACAGATCGCCCGGAATGCCAATTCCACCCATGCCGCGGCTGTAACGGCACAGGGATAGTTTCTCCGAAAACGTGTTTTGCGGATCTCGTGGCGACACATGCATGTAGTTATTCAGTTGAAACATCTGCATGGGAAAGGGCGGATTGTTGGTCAGCACACCGACAGGATTGTCATACACCATGACGCCGCTTTCCACGGCTTCCACCGTAATCGCTTCGTTGCGGTCGGCAATCAGCCAATGCAATTGGGCCACCGGCAGCTGGGCGCTAAAGGGAAGGTTCACCACGCAAATGCGCGCAAGCAGATCGCGCGCTTGCGCCACCGAGTCACATTGGCCAAGAATCCAGGGAATCAGTTCGTACTGGGCAATGTTGTCCTTCTGCGGATCCGGTTCGCGATACACAGCATTCCCCACAAAATTCAAACCGGCCATGCAAAGCCCTTTTTCATTTGCCGCATCGTAATACAAAGGATATCCATCGGCAACATGGGCCATGCCAATCAGCGCATAATGATGCTTCATTTCCCCCATGCACCGCAGCGGAAACGGATAATCCCGCGGAACAATGGTTACCTCATCTCCGTAAGAAAACTCGTAATCCAACGTTCTTCCAAAATAAAAATCTTTTGTCCGATAAGTCGCAGCCGTACACATCGTCATACCCCTTTCCTTTTTCTTGCGCGCTCCGTTTCGCCAAACCTGCGCGGCCTTGCCTGCAAACGCTGTTTGCGCTTATTCTAGCACAAAGATCAGGATCTTTCAAGGGAACAGGAATCTCCCGAACCAAACGGCAGCCCGCTTGCCCTCCATGCGCCTCAAATCCTGCATGTTCTGCATGTTGCAAAAACAGATATTCAAGGCGGCATCCTTTCATACTGCACGCTGAACGCAAATCCATCTTCATTCAGAATTCATAACATATTTGTCACAATAATGTCTCCAAAACAGTATTGACCTTTTTTGACCTTCGCACTATAATATAGGCATCGTTTCGAGAGAGGCGAAGCGGCCCAAGACCACAAAGAAGCACGACCTGCAAAGGCCAAAATGCGACCCTACATAACTGGCAATGTTACCAGCGGTGCAAGGCCAAATGAATGGAGGTTTGCATGATGAGCACTTATCTTCCCACTGTTTTCGGAGAAAACCTGATGGACGTTTTTGATGATTTCGACCGCAATTTCTTCCGTGGATTTGGCAATGTTGATCGCGCCCTGTACGGCAAGCATGCGCAGAACATGATGAAGACCGACGTCAAGGAAACGGAAGAGGGGTACGAGGTAGACGTTGAGCTACCCGGGCTGAAGAAGGACGACATTCATCTGGAGCTGAACAACGGTTATCTGACCATCACGGCGGAGAAATCCCTCGAGAAGGACGGCGAAAGCAAGAAGGGCAAGATGCTCCGTCAGGAGCGTTATGCGGGCGTGATGCAGCGCAGTTTCTACGTAGGCGAGCAAATTACGGAAGAGGACATCAAGGCTTCTTACGTAAGCGGTGTGTTACATCTGCTGCTCCCGAAGAAGGACGCGTCCAAAGTCCCCGAAAAGAAGCAGATTCTGATCGAGGGCTAACCCAATGCCCCGCTGGAGAAATCCAACGGGGTATTTCGTGTTTCAACAAGGGCCGGAACAAATTTCGCGCGGCAGAAAGGCGGAAAACACGATGTTCTTTTTTGCTCCCCTGTTTGCAATGCCATTCTATACCCTGATGATTCTCTATGTGCTGGCGGCTGTGCTTCCTGCAATCTTTCTGATGCGGTATGTATACCGTCAAGATCATATTGAAAAGGAGCCGCGTTATCTTCTGGCCAGCCTTGTGTTGAGAGGCGTTGCCGCCGCGCTGGCAGCCATTGTGTTGGAAATTCTGGCCAAAGCGCTTTTGGATGCATGGGTTGCTCCAACGAATCCAAAGTATACCATATTGCTGGCGTTCCTGGGCGTGGCTGCGGTAGAGGAAGGCACGAAATTCTTTTTTCTTTACCGGCGCACCTGGCGCGACCCGAATTTCAATTTCCGATATGACGCGATTCTCTATGCTGTTTTCGTTTCGCTGGGCTTTGCCGCCTTTGAAAACGTGAAATACATCTTCAATTATGGATTGTCCATCGCCCTTTCCCGTGCCATTCTTGCGGTTCCGGGGCATATGGGCTTTGCGGTGTTCATGGGCATTTTCTATGGCCGCGCAAAGCTGCGCTTTGATTGCGGCGACCGAAATGGATGCCGGGGAAACCTGGTGCTGAGCTATCTTGCTCCCGTTCTGCTGCATGGTGTTTACGATTCCTGCTGCATGTCCGGCACAACGCAATCCACGCTGATATTCATTCTGTTTGTCATTGTAATGTACATCTCCGTCTTTGCATTGATCAAACATGAATCGCGAACGGATACGCCCGTCTGATTGCTCCCCGGAGGAGATCTTCCGAATTTCGCAAGCCGAATCATTGTCCCCTGGCGAAGCCAGGGGTTTTCATTTGTGTTCAATACCATCTGCGCAGGCCTGTCCGTTCCGTCCGCGAAAGGCGGGCCCTTCTGCCTTCTTCCCACCGGCGCCGTATTCTGCTGTTTTCGTTTTATTCTTTCCCAGGGCGCTTCGATGCCCATGCCACGATATTCGCAATTCTATTTCGCGCAGAATGTACCGTCTGACCTCTTTAGAACCGCTGGCCTGCCGGTGGTTTTCTGGATGCAAAACAGGACGAAGCCGCGACGCTTCGTCCTGTTTGTTTTGCGTGTACCTTGCCGGGATCCATCCGAAGGCGAAAACCGTCTTCCTTGCCCCTGCCCTGCTGGGAAGTTCCGCGTCACTTCCGGGCGCGGCCCAGATACGCATCCCGCACCTTGGGATTGTTCAACAATTCCATGCCGCCGCCGGACATGGTAATGCGTCCGGTTTCCATGACATAGCCGTAATTTGCACATTTGAGCGCGGCGTTGGCGTTTTGCTCGATGAGCAGAATCGTGATTCCCTGCTGGGAGAGCCGCCGGATGATGGCGAAAATATCCTTTACCACCAGCGGCGCCAGGCCCAAGGACGGTTCATCCATCATCATCAGCTGGGGCCGGGTCATCAGCGCCCTGCCCACGGCCAGCATTTGCTGTTCGCCGCCGGAGAGCGTGCCGGCCAGCTGCCATTCCCGCTCCTGCAAACGCGGAAACATGGAATACACATATTCGATGTCCTGGCGGATTTGCGCGTCATCCTTGCGCAGATATGCGCCGATTTTCAGATTTTCCAAAACCGTGAGATTGGAAAACACCCGCCGGCCCTCCGGAACCAAGGCGATGCCGGAAGCCACGATTTTTTGCGTATCCAGCTTTGTTATGTCCTTGCCCTGAAATTCGATTTTCCCGGCGGACGGCTTGACCAGGCCGCTGATGGCGCGCAAGGTTGTGGATTTGCCCGCGCCGTTGGCCCCGATGAGCGTCACAATGGAGCCCTTTTCCGCCACTTCAAACGAAACGCCCTTCAGCGCCTCGATTCCGCCATAGGATACCTTCAGGTTTTCCACCTTCAGCAGGCTCATTGATCGTCCACCCCCAGATATGCCGCAATTACGGCGGGATTGTCCTGAATTTCGGCGGGCGTTCCATGGGCAATGCGCTTGCCAAAATCAATGACGTATATGCGGTCCGAAATATCCATTACCAGGTTCATGTGGTGCTCAATCAAAAACACCGTTAAATCAAACTTTTCCTTGATGCTGCGAATGAAATCGCTCAGCTGCTCCGTCTCCTGAGGATTCATTCCGGCGGCGGGTTCGTCCAGCAAAAGCAGCTTCGGCTGCGTCGCCAGCGCCCGGGCAATTTCCAGATGCCGCTGCTTGCCATAGGGCAGAGAAGTGGCCAATTCATCCTTGCTGTCCGCCAGTCCCACGATTTCCAACAGCGCCATCGTCTCTTCCCGCATGCGCTTTTCTTCCGCATGATTCAGCCGCAGCGTTGCGGTGAACACATTGCTGGTGCGCCGCAAATGGGTTGCGATCAGCACGTTGTCAAACACCGTCTGCGTCTTGAACAGACGAATGTTCTGAAACGTGCGGGCAATGCCCATGCGGGTAATTTTGTCCGGCGTCGGGTTGATTACCTTGGGAAATTTGCCCAGGTTTCCCCCGGCATACAGCTTCTTCATCTTGCCCTGAGGGTGATTCATCACGATGCACTTGTCCTGAAAATACACCGCGCCGTTCGTCGGCTCATATACGCCCGTTACGCAGTTGAACGCCGTGGTCTTGCCCGCGCCGTTGGGGCCGATCAGCGCCACGATTTCTCCCTGGTTCACTTCCAGAGACAGGTCGTTTACCGCCACCACGCCGCCAAACTGCATGGTAACGTTCTCAATGCGCAATACATTGCCGCTCATTTGATCGCCTCCTTGGGCAGTTTCCTGCGGCGAAACAGATCCGGCAGTTCTTTATCGCCCATAATGCCCTTCCGATAAAACAGCACCACCACCATGATCACAACGGAAAACACCACCATCCGGAAGCCGGAACGCAAAAGCGGCACCTGAACGCCAAACAGGAACTGTTCCGTATCCAGAAAACGCAGCCACCATTCCGAGCAGGCGATAAACAGAAAGCTGGCCAGCACCGAACCGGTGATGGAACCCATGCCGCCGATGACCACGATCAGCAAAATTTCATACGTCATGGCCACCTTGAAGGTGCTGGCCTGCACGCTGGCCTGATACATGGCCAGCAACGCGCCGCCCACGCCCGCAAAAAACGAGGAAATCACAAACGCCAGCTGCTTATGCCGCGCCAGATTGATGCCCATGGCCTCCGCGGCAATCTCGTCGTCCCGAATCGCCTTGAACGCCCGCCCATACGTAGAATTCATCAGCAGCACGATCAGGAACAGACACACCGCCACCACCGCGAAGGGAAACAGCACGGACGAAAACGTGGGAAATTTGCGCAGCAAATTCGATCCGTTGGTAAGCGGGCCGAACTTGTCATATTGCACCAGCGCCCGCAGAATTTCCGCGAAGCCCAGCGTGGCAATGGCCAGATAATCGCTCTTCAGCCGCAGCACCGGAAGCCCGATCAAATACGCAAACAGCGCCGCCATCAGCCCCGCCAACAGAATTGCCGCAAAGACCGGCAGCGCAAACTGCACGATTCCGCCTTCATAATACTGATACACCGCCATTCTCTGCGCCACGGGAATGGTGGTGATGGCATATGTATACGCGCCGATCAACATAAATCCTGCCTGGCCCAGGGAGAACAACCCCGTAAAGCCGTTGAGCAAGTTCATGGATACCGCCAGGAGCGCGTAAATCACGCCCTTTTTCAGCACGGTAAACAGCATGGTGGACTTGGGCAGCGTGTTTTCCAGCACCCACAGCGCCACAAACAGCACCGCAATGAGCGCCCCATACAGCATCAGCTTTGTCGCCTTTTTCACGCAAATCACCTACACCTTCTCGGAGAGCTTTTCGCCGAAGAGGCCCGTAGGCTTCACGACGAGAATCACAATGAGCAGCGCAAAGGTAAACGCGTCCGAAAACGTGGAATACCCCAGCGCCTTGATGATATTTTCACAAATGCCAATGATGAACGCGCCCACCACCGCGCCGGGAATGGAGCCGATTCCTCCAAACACCGCCGCCACAAAGGCCTTCAGGCCCGGCATTGCGCCCACGGTGGGCGTTACGGTGGCGTAATTCGTGAAATACAGCATGGAGCCCACCGCCGCCAGAAACGAGCCGATGATGAACGTCATGGAAATGACGGAGTTGATCTTGATGCCCATCAGCTGCGCCGTTTCAAAATCCTTGGACACCGCCCGCATTGCCATGCCGATCTTTGTGTGCTTGATCAGCATCACCAGCACAACCACCAGCGCAATGGTCAAAAACGGCGTAATCAAGGTCACCATCTTCGTGGTCGCGCCGCCAATGGTGACGGAATTGCTGATAAAGGGAATCACCGGGTACAATTTCGCCAGGCCGCCGGTGACATACCATGCCAGATTTTGCAACAGATAGGACACGCCGATGGCGGAAATCATTACCGACATGCGCGGCGCCGTTCGCAGGGGCTTATATGCCACCCGCTCCACGGTAAATCCCAGCAGCACCGTCAGCACGATTACCAGCGGAATCGCGACATACAACGGCATCGCTGCGGCAATATACACCATAAAAAAACCCGCAATGGTGAAAATATCGCCATGGGCAAAATTGATCAAACGCAAAATGCCGTACACCATGGTATATCCCACGGCGATCAGGGCGTATTGACCGCCCACCGAGATCCCCGCCAGGATATACGGCAGGTTCCTGCCGATAAATTCTCCAATCCCGCTGAAAAATTCCATACGCGAGCCTCCCAAGCAAAATTGTCGGCGCGGCAACCGGTCGCTGTCCTGTCCCGCGCCCAACGAAGCGGAGCGCGGCAAAACGTCCGCGCTCCGCCAAAGTTTCGCGACGCTTACTTCGCGATCTGGGTGGTGGTGAGGAAGGTGAAGGCATAGGCTTCGCCGTCCGCTACTTTGATGTACGCAATGTCTTTCTTGGCGTCGCCGTTTTCGTCAAACTCGATCAGGCCCGTGACGCCCTCCAGGGAAACGCCCGGCAGCGCCGCCGCAATGGACGCCGCGTCCACCGCGCCCGCCAGCTTGATGGCCTCCACGGCCGTCATGTACGCATCATAACCCAGCGCGGAAACCGCCGCCACGATGTCGTTGCCGCCGTTGTTGGTCATCTTGTCCGGATTCGCGTTCAGCCATGCCTTGAAGCCGGAAACAAAGTCCGCCGCCAGGGTGCTGGCCTCGGTGTCGCTTTCATCGAAGAACGTGGAAAGATATACCTTCAATTCCGTGCCCTTCACCGCGTCCAGAATTACGGAGGATTCCCAGGTATCGCCCGCGCAGAAGGGGATTTCCAGGTTCATGGAAGCCGCCTGGCCCAGAATCAGGGACGCCGCCGTGGTGGAGCTGGGGCTGAAGATCACGTCCGCGCCCGCGTTCACCGCGTTGGCCAGATATGCGGAGAAATCAGAGTTGCCTTCCGGGAAGGTTTCCGCCACGATGGTGCCGCCCAGCTTTTCAAACGCCTTGGTGAAATAGTTCACCAGACCCGCCGAATAGTCGTCGCCCAGCTGATACAGCGTGTACGCCGTCTTTGCTTCCAGCTTGCTGGCGGCAAAGTTGGCCATTACCTCGCCCTGGAAGGGATCCGTGAAGCAAATGCGCCAATACATGGCGTTGCCCAGCGTCACGCCCGGGTTCGTGCAGGAGCAGCCGATGGCCGGCACGCCCGCGTCCTCAAAGATCGGCGCGGCCGCCATTGCGGCGCCGGAGCCATAGGTGCCCAGCACCACGGCCACGTCCTGGCTCACCAGCGTCTGTGCCGCCGAGGGCGCCTTGTCCGCCGTCGTCTGGTTGTCTACTTCGTACAGTTCGATTTCATATGTAACGCCGCCCACTTCCACCGTGGGGCACAGTTCGTTTGCATAGCGAATGCCCAGGGTTTCCTGCTTTCCGCCGGCGCCGTTATCTCCGGATGCCGGTTCAAAGATTCCAATCTTGATGGTTTCCGCCATCGCGCTTGCAGACACGATGAGCATCAGGGCCAGACATAGCGCCAGGATTTTCTTCATAATGGAGTCCCTCCTCTAAGAATATGCATGTATTATACATGCGCTGCCCAAAAAAAGCAACCAGCCCCGAAATTATTTCCTCAAAATTTACAATTTCAAAATTGAATGTAAATACTTATACGGTCTTTTTTTGCATTCGTATTTTCCTCCGCCAACACCTGTCCGCGCATGCTGGAATTTTCCAGTTCCGGCAAAAACAGGCCGCGCATGCATAAATATACATTATGAACGCATGCGGCGCAAAAAGTCATGATTTCATCAAAGCTTTCTACTATATTCGGCGGAAATGGAATGATATACTATGGAGGGGTTGTGTACATCACGCCTACAACCTGAGCAAACGGGAGGGACAAGATGCAATTTGCGGAGATAATCAAAAACGCCTTTTCGGCGATGAACGGCATAACCAACGCGTTGGTATATCTGGCGATTTGCGCGCTGTTCGTTCTGGGCATCGTGAAATGCGTGGCGCCGGTGATCAGCACCAGGGGCATGCTCAGGCGGGCTGCCAGATTGATCCGGCAGGGCAACAACGCCAAGCACAGTTGGCAGGAAGAGAAATTTCTGGGCAAAGGCGCGCTGTTTCCTCATTGGAGCGAATACTTAAACAACCTGTTTTTTGCGGACGGAGAATACCATAACGCCAGCAACGTGGAGGATTACATCAACGAAGAAACCGTCATTTACGGCCCGGGCCGGCAAGCCTTTGCGGACGCGATTCCCGGGCTGCTGGTCTCGTTGGGATTTCTGGGCACGCTGATCGGTCTGGCCCAAGGCCTGTCCGGTTTCGACATGACGGATTCCTCCGCGGTGCAGGCTTCGATTGTCACGTTGATTCCCGGCATGCGCTATGCCTTCACCACATCCATCGTGGGCGTGGTTTGTTCCATTGCCTTCACGTTGATTTCCCGGTCCGTAAACGGTTCCACGCAGCACGCGTTGAAGTCGTTTTATGGCGCCATGAGCCGTTACGCCGGCGTTTTGAGCGTAGATCCCATGACGCAGATCGCCATTTACCAACAGGAACAGACCGCCTTGATTCAAACCATGGCCAAGGATCTCAACGGCGCCTTTACCCAGCACATGGCGGAGGCCATGGCGCAAACGGTGGAGCCCATCCACCAGAGCTTGAAGAATTTCATCACCGTTTCCACCAAAGAACAGATGCGCCTGCTGGACGCGGTTGCCCAGCGCTTCGTGGACAGAACCGAGGAAATGTTCCAGGGAGAATTGCAGGGCCTTTCCGACGTTTTGAGCCAAACCAGCCGCCGCCAAAGCGAAGCCTTCCAGGCCGTGGACGAATCCATGCGCAAAGCGCGGCAGGTTTTGGAGTCCGTGGAGAAAATCGGCGCCTCCGCGGAGGAACTTTCCGACACGTTCAACGCCTATATAAAGAGCCTTTCCGCCAACCAGAGTCAGGTTGACGACGCATACGTGCGGATCTCCGGCAATGTGGAGCGCATGGATTTGATTTCCCGGCAGCAAACCAGTTATCTGAAAGCCGTTTCCTCCATGCAGGCGGGCATTGCCAAGTCCATGGACGACATGCGCCAAAACCTGGCGGAATACACGCAAGCCGTATCCAACCAGCAGGCGTCCGCCAGCGAAACCCTTTCAAAGACCGCGGCAGATTTGCGGCAGGCCGGCAGCGAAATTGCCCATATGCACGCAAAGACCGCCGAATCCATGGATCGGGAGCTGAAGGATACCCTGGATGCCTTCGCCGAATACGCCACCCAATTCAACAAGCGGGTGGATTATCTGGCCAGTTCCATCGCCAATTCCCTGTCCCAGTTGCCGCGGGCCGTGGATGATACCTCCGCGCAGCTGCTGGATCAGGTGGATCGCCTGGGCGCAACGTTGCGGGACGCGCAGCGCGCGCTGGACGACGCCGTGGACAGAATGTATAATCCTCGCGCAAACGTATAATTTTACGTTCATTCTTCGTGAAAGAAAGCAGGTGAACATTTGCGAAGCATGCGGAAAATTTCCCGACAGGGGTATCGGCCTTCCGGCGGAGAAAACAGCTTCTGGCTTAGCTTTTCCGACTTGATGAGCGCCCTGCTCCTGATCTTTATTCTGATCATGTTCTACATCATGTATCAGTATTTTGATATGTATGAAATCTCCATGGCCGAAATTGCCCGGCAGCAGTTTGATCTGGATCAAGCCAATTCGGAACTGGCCAGCCAGCAGGAAAAGCTGACCCAGTCCGAACAGCAAATGATCGCCCAGCAGATTCGCCTGGACGCCGCCCAGAAGGATTTGGAGGATGCGGAAGCGATTTTGTCTTCCCAACAGGAAGAATTGAGCAAAGCGCAGTCCATGCTGACGGAAAAGGAAAATGAAATTGCCGCGCAACAGGAAGCGCTGGACGCGTTGAGCATCCAGTTGGGGCAGCAGCAAACCCAAATTGCGGACCAGCAGCAGCAATTGGACAACCAACAGCAGCAAATTGAAGCCCTGGTAGGCGTGCGCACGAAAATCATTTCGGCGCTGTCTCAAGCGCTGCGCAGCGCCAACATCAACGCCATCGTGGACGGAGACACCGGCGCCATCACGCTGGAAAGCGACGTGTTGTTTTCCACAGGACAATCCACGCTGTCCGCGGAAGGCAAGCAGAAAATCGACGAATTTCTTCCCGTGTATCTGAACGTGCTGTTCTCTCCGGAATATTCCAGCTATATTTCCGAAATCATCATTGAAGGACACACGGACACGACGGGCAGCTATCTGATGAATTTGAAACTGTCCCAGGACCGGGCGCTGGCGGTGGCCAGTTATGTGCTTTCGGACACATATGCCGGCATTACCGCCGACCAGAAAACCCGGCTTCGGCAAATTTCCACCGCCAACGGCCGATCCTTTAGCGACGTTATTACGGTGGACGGCCAGGAAGATCGGGAAGCTTCCCGGCGCGTGGTGTTCAAATTCCGCCTGACCGACGAGCAGATGATTCAGCAGATGCAGCAAATTTTGGAAGCAAATTAACATCAGGAAAAGGAGATATCATGCTCTACCTTCGCAGATTTGTCTGGTTTGTGGCCAAATGGCTTCTGGGCGTCACCATTGCCCTGGGCGTTTTGGTTTGCGCATTTTATATGTGCCTGAACACCGCGAACATCTATATCGTCTTGAACGACGGGCTGGAAAAACGCGTGGACGTCATTCTCACCCAGGATGACGCACAGGAATTGAACAATTACTTTCACCACGACTTTCTGAACGCCGATCCCGCGCTGGCAGGCGCCTTCAACGGTTCTTCCGTATATTCGGATTATGTCATCAGCGACTTCGAATACAAGCTCACCATCGAACGGCTTTGGGCGTGGCCATGGGATGAATACGCCACCTGTTCCGTGGTGGAACGCGTGCCCCGCATTGAAGGCAAGGTTCGTTCTTCCCGGAAAAACGAAGTCTCCGCGGAAATTCCCACCTGGCAGGGCGGCCGGTATGATTTGACGTTGGTGCGTTCCGGCGGAAAATGGAAGATCATCGGCATGCAGCAAACGGCCATCCTGATGGAGGCCGAAACCGAAGCCGAATAAACCCATTCCCCGGATGGCGCCCAGTCGGATTTGGCGGCAGGTTCGTCAAGTCCGATCTTTTTCCGGAAAAACAAAGGAGGAATTCCCATGGCGCGAATCGTTGTGGGCATGTCCGGCGGAGTGGACAGCTCCGTGGCGGCGCTGCTTGCCCATCGGCAGGGACACGACGTCATTGGCGTATTCATGAACAATTGGGAAGAAAAGGATGATCGCGGCGTTTGCACTTCCCAGCGGGACTGGGATGACGTGCGGCGGGTATGCGACGTCATCGGAATTCCCTATTATTCCGTAAACTTCGCCAAGGAATATCGGGAACGCGTATTCGCCCACTTTTTGGAAGAATACCGGCGGGGACGCACGCCCAACCCGGACGTATTATGCAACCGGGAGATCAAATTCAACGTCTTTTTGGATTTTGCCCAATCCCTAGGCGCAGAAAAGCTGGCCACCGGGCATTTCGCGCGCCTGGGCCGGCAGGGAGACGAATATCAATTGCTGCGCGCGCCGGACGAAAACAAGGATCAGACGTATTTTCTGTACATGCTGGGGCAACGCGCCCTGTCCAACGCCATGTTCCCGGTGGGCGGCATGCACAAGGCAGAGATCCGAAACGTCGCCCACGAGGCAGGCATTCCCGTGTTCGACAAAAAGGATTCCACGGGGGTTTGCTTCATCGGCGAACGCAATTTTCGGGAATTTTTGTCCCATTATCTGCCCGCCACGCCGGGAAAGATGGTCGACACCCATGGCAACGCGGTGGGGGAGCACATGGGCCTGATGTACTATACCCTGGGGCAGCGCCGCGGACTGGGCATCGGCGGCAGCGGCGACGGCCGGCGCTGGTTCGTGGTGGAAAAAAACCTGCGGGACAACGTGCTGGTGGTGGATCAAGGCGAAGATTCGCCGCTGCTGTATTGCCGCCAGGCTCTGTGTTCCCAGGCGACCTGGATCGCCGGACATCCGCCCGTGGAAGAGGGCGTTCCCATGCCCTGCAAGGCGCGAATGCGCCATCGCCAGCCCTTGCAGGACGCTGTTGCCACCATCCTGGGCGATCAGGTGCAAATTTTCTTTCCCACGCCACAGCGCGCCGTTACGCCAGGGCAATCCGCCGTGCTGTACGCGGACGACGTTTGCCTGGGCGGCGCTATCGTGGATGAAACCCGAAGGGAGATTTGATTCCCCCTCCGGGTTTGTTTTTTCCGATTTTTTTTGCGATATATCCACGATAATTCCAGAAAACCAGTTGTGTATTCCAGGAAATCTATGGTATAATTGCGATTAGATATACATATTCAAAAATGAATCCATGTTGGGAGGCTGTTCTTATGGATCGGAAAACCAGAACCTGGCTGATTGTGCTGGTAGCGCTTTTGATTGCGGCAATCACAGGCGGCGTGGTCTTCAAAAGCCAGCTCTCTGCCGCAGAGGCAAAGCTGGCCTCCGCGCAGGCTCTGGAACAGGAAAGCGCCCAGGCTGTTGAAGCGTTGCGGGCGGAAATGGACGAGAAACAGCAGGCATTGGACGAGCAAACCGTTTCCAATGCCGCATTGAGCGAACAAATTGCTCAATTGCAGGCCGAAGCAGAAAGCCTGCAATCCCAGATCGACAAAAAGCAGCAGGAATTAGAAGCGCAGATTGATTCCAATGCGGCCGAAAGCGAAGCCTCACAGGCGCAGTTCGCCGCCGCACAAGAGGAAATCGCGATGCTGAAAGCCCAGGCGGAACAATCTCAAACGCAAATTGACGAACTGACGGACAAGTTGGCGCTGCAGGACGCTTACGCGCAAGCGCTGGAAGCGCAGTTGGCGCAGGAATCCGCCGCTTCCGAAACGTTGCGCCAGGACTTGGCCCAAAGCCAAGCCGACGTCGCCAGCCTCACCGCTTCCTTGCAGGAATTGGAGCCCGTTACCGAGGAAAACAAGGCGCTGATCGCATCGCTGGAATCGGAACTTCAGCAGGCATACGCCTCTCTGGCAACCCTGGAAGCGCAAATCGTACAGCCTACGCCTGACGCCACGCCTGCGCAGACCGCCGCCATTTCCAAAACATGGGCCCGCGGCGCGCGGCAGCTGATCTCCATTCAGGAGCGCATGGCAGCCCTGCTTCACAGCGACGACGAGGAACTCAGCGACGCAAGCAAGCTGGAGGGCCTGGCGCAGCTGCTGACGGAGCTAAAAGCCTGCGTCGCCGCCCTTACCGCCGACCAGGAGACTGCGCCCGCGCCGGACGACGCCGCGCTGGAAGCACAGCTTTCCGCCGCCAATGACGTTATTGCCAATTTGCAGCAGCAAATTCAGGCAGGCGACGCCACCATCCGTTCCTTGGAAGAACAAATTGCCCAGAACGCCCAGGAACAGGAAACCCTGAAGCAGGAAATTGCGTTGGCGCAACAGGAACAGGCCAAGACCGCGGAACAAGAGGCCGCCATCGCGGACATGAACAAGGAATTGTCCGCGCTGAACGATACGGTATCGCTTTTGCAGAACAGCCTGGATGCGGAAAAAGACACCGTGGCCCAGCTGCAGACCCAATTGGAGGCGGCTCTGGCGCAATATGAGCGCGTTCTGGCCGAATTGCGCGCCTATCGCATTTCCCGCGAATTGGCCGCCGGCGAAGCATACACCTCCACGGAAACCGTCAACGCCATTACCATTGCCAAGGACGGCGTTACAGGCATTTGGAAGTTCACCAACATGGCCATCAGCGGTCACGACGTGGTGTTGGAAATCATCATGGACGATCAGGTGCTTTACACATCCCAGCCCATCGCTCCAGGCGAATCCATCGACACCATCGTGCTGAACGCGCCGCTGGCCACCGGAACTTACGATGCCATGGTATTCACCAAGACATATGCCGCGGATGGCTCCTACCAGAGCGGCACTCGCACCCCCATTACCCTGATTGTGGAATAATCTTCTCGGAGCCGCCCTGTTCTGGGGCGGCTCCTTTTTGGCACTTGTTCTGCCATATTTCTAAATCATTTTCGATATCGTCGTTTTCTTTCGCGCCGAATTGCGCAATTCATCCATATATTTCTTGAATTCGCATCAAAATCATGCTATAATTTCTCGCAGAGGGAAATACTTTCCAAAATATCTTTCAGAATCAAGCATTACAGGAGGAATATTCATGGGCATCTTGGAAAAAATGCGCCTGGACGGCAAAAAAGGATTTGTCACCGGCGGCGCGCGAGGAATCGGGAAATGTGTCGCTACGGCGCTGGCGGAAGCCGGCTGTGACATTGCCATTGTTGACATGGACATCGCCGAGGCCGAAAAGAGCGCGCTGGCAATCCGGGAAGCCACGGGCCGGGATGTGTTTGCCATTTGCTGCGACGTCACCAATCCGGAGGATGTGAACGCCATGGTAGACGCGGTTCTGGCGCGGTTTTCCCGCATCGACGTAGCGTTTTGCAATGCCGGAATCTGCGTAAATGCCCCGGCGGAGGAAATGACCTTTGACCAATGGAAAAAGGTCCTGGACGTAAACCTCACCGGCGTATTTTTGACGGCGCAGGCGGCGGGCAAGGTCATGCTGCGGCAAGGCAAGGGCTCCATTATCAACACCGCGTCCATGTCCGGCCACATCGTAAACGTGCCGCAGCCCCAATGCGCGTACAACGCATCCAAGGCTGGCGTCATTCAATTGACCAAATCCATGGCGGTGGAATGGGCCACCCGTGGCGTTCGCGTAAACTGCATCAGTCCAGGATATATCGGCACGGAACTGATTACCGCCCGCGCGGATTTGGTTCCCCTGATCGAGCAATGGAATTCCATCGCGCCCATGCACCGCCTGGGCAAGCCCGAGGAGCTTCAAAGCATCGTGGTGTATCTGGCCGGAGACACCTCCAGTTTCACCACCGGAAGCGATTTCGTAATTGACGGGGCTTTCACCTCCTTCTGACCCATCCCGGCTGTGCCGGCAAATCTTTTGCAGGAGAGAACCATGCTGGAAATGGAAAACGGCGGCAGGGACATCCGCCAGCGCAACAAAAAACGCGTGCTGGATTACATCTTTCGGAACCGCAAGGCGACAAAACAACAATTGGTGGATGCGTTGGACATGAGTCTGCCCACCGTGCTGCAAAACGTCAAAGAACTTTCCCGGGAAGGGTTGATCGCCACAGACGGGTATATGGATTCCACCGGCGGCCGCAAGGCCGCCGCCATTACCCCGATTCCACAGGTGCGTTTTGCCGTGGGCGTGGAAATTGCCCGGCAATCCGTAACGCTGGTGTTGGTGGATCTTTGCGGCGACGTTCAGCGGTTTGCGCAGCAGCGCTTCCCTTTCGCTTGGGAGGACGCCTATTTTCAGGCGCTGGACGCCATGATTCAGGAATTCGTGCGGGAATCCGGCGTTTCGGAACAGCGGGTTCTGGGCGTGGGATTTGCCTTGCCCGGGCCTGTGAGCCATGGACAGCATACCATCACATCCTCTATCACGCTAAACGCATACAACGCGCCCACCGCGCCCTTCGCCAGAAGCGTTCCCTATCCATGCGCCTTTGTTCACGACGCCGACGCCGCCGGGCATTCCGAAGCCCACGCCCGACAGGATCTGCGCAGCTTTGTGTACCTGCATCTGTCCCATTTGGTGGGCGGCACGGTCGTCGTGGACGGCGAACCTTTCTGCGGCGTCCACAACCGCAGCGGCGAATTCGGCCATATGCGCCTGTATCCCCACGGAAAAACATGCTATTGCGGCAACGACGGCTGCGCCGACCCTTACCTTTCCGCCGACGTGTTGGCGCAGGGAATGGAAAACGGCCTAAGCGGCTTTTTCGCCCGCCTGGAAGCCGCCGATCCTGCCTGCGTACAGCGCTGGCACGAATATCTGGATTCCCTGGTAATTCTGGTGAACAACCTGAACATGGTGTTCGACAACCCCGTGGTGCTGGGCGGCGCCGTGGGCGCTTTCCTGACGCCATGGATGGCGGAAATCAACCGCCGCGCCTCTGCCATCAACCTGTTCGCAGACGGCGATTACGTTTACCCATGCGCAAGCGGGCCGCACGCCGCCGCACTGGGCGCCGCGCTGATGCACATTGACCGCTTCTTCCGCCAGTACCCCAACCGATAAATTTTTTTCTTCGCTCGCTTTCCGGGATTTCCAGCAAGGATTTTTGTAATCTTCCCGGACGCATCCGGGGTTTCACCATGCTTCGCGGCCATGTTTCCACAGCTTTCCAAAATGTGTTTCTCAATTTGCGCCCTTTTTCGGCTTTGACCATGGCGCATGCTGCCTTCCCGCGTTTTTGTCCCGCGCATTTCACCGCGCATTGGCGCATATCGTAATGTGCATCCAATTTCAGCGGTGAAAGGAAGGTTGGTATCATGAAGCGATGGTTTTCCCTGTTTCTGGCGGTATGTCTGGCGGCTGCATGCATCAGTATGGTTTCGGCATCCGCAGAGAGACTTGCGGCTTTGTCTCAAATCGCGGTGGACAAGCCCGAAGCGGAGATCTGTCTGCCGGACGCCGGCTCCGGCGAATTTGCGCCTGAACCGGCGAACGCCTGTTGGAACCAAACCGTTTCCAACGCGCAACCCACCCAACGCAAGATACCCATTTTCACTTCCGCGGCAAAGAACCCCTTGCCTTTCCGTTCCTCAAGGATGGACAAGCCACGGGTTGTTCTCCTGCCCAGAGGGTCTCCCACGCAGATATGCCATGCCGGCAGAGCACCCTAAACACATTTTTCACAGGCCGCGTTTTTGAAAAAGACCGGGCATCATTTGACAAATCCTCCGGCACATCCCGGAAATATGCGGCAACCCCTCATAGGTTTTCTCAATTTCACGCCCCTGTTTTAACAGAATCCATCATTTTTCCGTTGCGATGCTCTGTTTTTCGCGTTACATATGCATCATTTATCCCAATTTTCGCATTGACATTTGCGTTTCGGGGCTATATAATATGGAACGACAATTTCCATCCTGTCCCAACGGGGGCGCATGCCCGCAAGCGCAATGCATAGACGGAAGCCGAAGAAAAGTGCATATCCACCAACAGCGAAAAATCGCCGAAAGGAGCATACCGATGGTCAACAGAACTTTCTATCAAACCGGAATTCGCCGCATGGAGGCCGGCGAAGCACCCATGCCCACGATGGGCGACGAGGATGTATTGGTAAAAATTCAAGCGGTCGGCATTTGCGGATCGGACCTGCATTACTATGACAAGGGAAGAATCGGAGCTTTCGCGGTAAAATACCCCTTCATTCTGGGCCACGAGGCCGCCGGTGAAATTGTTGAGGTGGGCAAGAAGGTGCGCCATCTGAAGGTCGGCGACCGCGTGGCCATGGAACCGGGAATCCCCTGTTATCATTGCGAAATGTGCCTGTCTGGCCATTACAACCTGTGTCCGGACGTGCGTTTTTGGGCAACGCCGCCCTACGACGGCTGTCTGATGGATTATGTGGCGCATCCTGCCGCCTTTTCCTTCAAGTTGCCGGAAAACGTATCCTGCAAGGAGGGCGCGCTGATTGAGCCGTTGGCCATCGGCCTGAACGCGGCCAAGACCGGCGGCGTTCAGCTGGGCGACACGGTGGTCATCTTTGGCTCCGGCTGCATCGGTCTGGTTACGCTGTTGGCCAGCAAGGGCTATGGCGCCAGTCTCGTAATCGTCGTGGACGTGTTGGAAAAACGGCTTGCCACCGCCCAGCGCATGGGCGCGGAAACCCTGAATTCCCGGAATTGCGACGCCGTAGCGGAAATCATGGCCATGACCGGCGGCAAAGGCGCGAACGTGGTGATCGATTGCTGCGGCATCAGCCAAACCGTTCGCCAATCCCTGCAGGTTGCAGCCCCGGCGGGCTGCGTGGTGCTGGTCGGCTTGGGCGAGGACGAGATCAACGGACTGCCGATGGGCCTTTTGTCCACCAAGGAGCTCACCGTACGCTCCATTTTCCGATATAAGAATCTCTATCCCACCGCCATCAACGCCGTTGCCAGCGGTTCCATCGACATTCGCCAAATCATTTCCCATACATTCCCCTTTGAGCAGACCCCGCAAGCCTTTGAGGAATGCATTGAAAACGTTCGGGACATCGTCAAGGGCGTCATCCTGTTTTAGAAAGGTGCGTTACATATGAAGGGGAATTTCTTTCTGGGCGCGCACAGCTTCGAATTGCGCGATTTTGACCCCGGCATGCCCGGCCCCGGCGAAGTGCTGATTCGCAACATGGCGGCCGGCATTTGCGGCACGGACGTGCACATCTATCACGGAAGCAAGGGTTCCGCGGACGTGATTCCGCCGGTGGTGCTGGGGCATGAATATTCCGGCGTCGTGGAGGCCGTAGGCGAAGGCGTCGTCACCGTCAAGCCCGGCGACTGCGTTACCGTAGATCCCAACATTTATTGCGGCACATGCCGCTTTTGCCGCAACGGACAAAAGCAGTTTTGCGAACGCATGGGCGCCATTGGCGTAAACCGAAACGGCGGTTTTGCCGAAAAAAGCGTCGTTCCCCAAAGTCAGGCGTTCGCCATGAACCCCGAAATCGGCTTCGAGGCCATGGCCATGGCCGAACCGCTGGCCTGCTGTATTCACGGAATCGAGCAGGTCGCCATTGGTTCCGGCGACCTGGTTTGCGTGGTGGGCGGCGGCGCCATCGGGCTGTTGCTGATGCAATTGGCCCGTCTGCGGGGCGCGGCGCAGGTGATCGTCAGCGAACCCGTGGCTGCGCGGCGGGAAATCGCCATGTCCCTGGGCGCCAGCGGCGCCATCGATCCCACAAGCGGCAGCGTAAACGATCAGCTGGAGGCGCTTACCGGCCGCCGCTGCGCCGACGTAATCCTGGAAGCCGTGGGCAAGACCGTCGCCACGCAGCAGGCCTTTGACTTGGCCGACCGGGGCGCAAGGCTGTTGCTGTTCAGCGTGCCGGAACCGGACGCCACCTTCCAGCTGCCCATGTTCAAGCTGTTTCAACATGAACTGAAAATCTATGGTTCCTTCATCAACCCCGACAGCCATCTGCAGGCCGTGAATCTGCTCAACGCCGGCAAAATTCAGGTTGCCCCCATGATTACCCATCGCTATCCCTTGGCCCAATTGGAGGACGCCATCCAGATGCAGATGTCCGCCCAGTCCATCAAAGTGTTGGTGTTGCCCCAACAATAGCGCCGCAAAACGAGTTCGTTTCGGCATTTCACGGACAAAGAGCGCCGGTCTCCCCAAGGCGGGAGGCCGGCGCCATACTGTCGAAAAACGCAGGGATAACACGGGAGGGCATCGGACCGCTCAAATTCCAATCGTGGCCGGCGGCGTGCACGGCAACCACGGGCGCTGATTTTGCGGCCGGAATCCGCAGGATCTCAACAAAATCCGGAGAATGGGGCCGTGGCGGGGGAGATTGCTTCCCCGTCCACCAGCTTGTCAATAAGTCTTTTTGGACAAAAAGCGCCGGTCTCCCCAAGGCGGGAGGCCGGCGCATCCTTTTGGTCCCCGAAGAAACCCAAACAGGGTTTGGACCGGAAAGCGCGTTACATAAGACAGCGGCGAGCATCATCCATGGCGCGGCGAAGCACGTCGTCCATGTCGAAATACTGATACAAGCCCAGGCGTCCGCCCAACAGCAGATGTGGATTTTGAGCGGCCAAACCGGCATAACGCCGGTACAGCGCATTGTTTTTCTCGTCGTTCACGGGATAATACGGCTCGCTGCCCCGATGCCACTGGGCGGGATATTCCCGGGTGATCACCGTATGGGGTTGATTTGCGGGTTCAAAGTGCTTATGTTCAATGATGCGGGTATAAGGCACCTCATACTGGGTGTAATTTACCACGGCGCAGCCCTGATAGTTTTCCATTTCCAGCGTTTCTGTTTCAAAGCGCAGGCTGCGGAACTCCAACGGACCATAACAGAAATCAAACAGCGCATCCGGCGTGCCCGTATAAATCACCTTGTCCGCCAGGGCGTTTAATTCGGCCCGGTCTTTCAAATAATCCACGCCCGTCTTGACCACCACGCCGTCCAGCATCTTTTGCACCAGCCGCGTATAGCCGCCAATGGGAATTCCCTGATAACGGTCCGAAAAATAGTTGTTATCATAGGTAAAGCGCAGGGGCAGCCTGCGAATAATGAACGCAGGCAGTTCGCTGGCTTTACGTCCCCATTGCTTTTCCGTATATCCCTTCACCAATTTTTCATAAATATCCCGGCCCACCAGCTTCAGCGCCTGCTCCTCCAGGTTTTTCGGTTCCCCAATCTGTTCCCGCTCCACCTGCGCGCGAATGACGGCCTGCGCCTCTTCCGGCGTTTTTACGCCCCACAGCGCATGGAATGTATTCATGTTGAAGGGCATATTATAAATTTCATCGCCATAGCGCGCGATGGGCGCGTTTGTAAACCGGTTAAACGTCGCAAATTGATTCACAAAATCCCACACATCGGCGTCGTCGGTATGGAAAATATGCGCGCCGTAGCGATGCACATGAATGCCTTCCACGTCTTCCGTATACACATTGCCGCCAACCTGCTGCCGTTTGTCGATGACCAGACTCTTTTTTCCGCGCCTGCGCGCTTCCCAGGCAAACGCCGCGCCATACAGTCCCGCGCCGACAATCAAAAAATCATATTGCGCCACATACAACCCTCCTTTGCGGCATTCCAAGCAAATTTTTCATCTTCGCGTTTCACACTATACCATATGTATGTGCGCGTTGCAAGCATCTTTTTTGAAAGATGCCCGCAAGGCAGACAGGGCTTTTGCGAAAACGTCGTGACACGAATTGCCCTTTCGTGTTATAATTTTCATGGCATTTTGCAAAAGCACGGAGGCTGCAACATGAAGGTTTTCGTCTGCGCGGTAGATCTTTGCGGTTTGGAATCCAATCTCATGGGTTGGACACCCCTTTTGTCCGACACGCGCAAGGAAAAACTGGCGCGCATCACCCATCCCGCCGTCATTGCCCAGTCCATTGGCGCAGAATTGGCGTTGATCGGCGCGCGTTCCATGGCCTCGCCCCAGTTTGCGCCCCCCGACGCCTATGTTTATGCTGCTTCCGGCGCGCCGATTCGTTCGGACGGATTGCAGATGAGCCTTTCCCACACGCCCGGCATGGCGGTTTGCGCCCTGGCCGACGCGCCCGTGGGCATAGACATCGAAGCGCCCCGCCCGATTCCGGAATCTCTGGCCCGGCGCGTTCTCGCCCCGGAGGAATGGCGGAACTATCAAACGGCCGCAAACAAAAGCGCCTGCTTTCTCGCCTATTGGACGCAAAAGGAAGCGGCGTTCAAATGCGCCGGCATTGAGCCGCAGTTGCGCACCCTGCGCCTGCCCGCAGGCAGAATCTTGTCCGTTGCCGCGAAGGATGCAAGCCAAATCGTATTTCAGCTTCGCGCATATCAATCTTTTCGTCCCGTTTTCCCCCGGTTTTTGCATGGCGCGCCTTCCGAGGATATGATATAATACAGTCAAAGGGGGAAATGCACCATGGCATCCTTGCGAATCTATCCGAAATCCGTGCATGGCAACGTTTCCATGGCACGAGACGAAAGCGGTCGGGACGTTTTGTTGGCGGCGGGGGAAATCCGGCCCCTGGATCACGAGGCGGCGGCGTTTTTGCGGGAAAAATTCCCCTTTACCGCGCCGGTTCCGGTTCTGAGCAGACCGCGCACCATCGGCGTCGGCGACCGGCTTGGAATCGCCACGCCGGGACACATCCGTGTCTTTGAGGAATATGACGCCACGCCCGTTCTGGCCCAGCAATCCATTCGGGAATTGAACCTCACCGGACGCACATACGCAGACGTATTGGACAGCGTCACCTTCGCGGTGTTTCGCGAGGATTTTCAGCGGGGATTTGGCGCGGACGGCGATCATCTGAAGCGATTTGAGGATGTGGAATCCGCCCTGAAGCTGGGCTACACCATGATCACGCTGGACTGTTCCGAACACATTCACACCGGCGACGCTTTGGCGGAAATCCCCCAGGAGCTCCGCGACCGATACCTGGGCAAACAATTTGACATTGGCGAAGGCATCTCGCTGCGCTTTGAGGAATCCGATTTGGCAAAAATTTTGCACATTTACGGGGAAGCCATTGATTTTGCCGCCGCCGTCTGGAAGGAATTTTACGAAAAACGCCGGGCCAAGGCGGATTTTGAGATTTCCATCGACGAAACCGCCACGCCCACCACGCCCTTGCAGCACTTCTTCGCGGCCAACGAGCTGACCCTGCGGGGTGTTCGCATGGCCACCATGGCTCCGCGCTTTTGCGGCGAATTCCAGAAGGGCATCGACTACATCGGCAACCTTTCCCAATTCGATGAAGAGATGCGAATACACGCCGCCATTGCCCGGCATTTTGGATACAAGCTGTCCATCCATTCCGGATCCGACAAATTTCGCGTATTTCCCGCCATTGGCCGCCACACGCAAGGCGTGTTCCACGTCAAAACCGCCGGCACCAACTGGCTGGAAGCCATGCGCATCGTGGCCGAGCACGATCCCGCGCTCTATCGTGAAATTCATACATACGCGCTTTCCGCGTTCCCGGAAGCCACAAAGTATTACCACGTCACCACCAACCTTGCGCAAATTCCCGACGTCAACGCCATGGGCGACGCCGCGTTGCCGGAACTGTTCGACATGAACGACGCCCGCCAGCTGATTCACATCACCTATGGCCTGATTTTGAACCACGGAGACTTCCGAACCCGCCTGTACCGGCTGTGGGATGAGCGTTCCGAGGAATACGCTCAGGCGCTTCAGCGCCACATTGGCCGGCATCTGTCCACCCTGGGCGTGCCGAAACGCAGCGAATAAAATTCATATATATAATAGGAGGAGATTTCATGAAGTACGATCTGATCACCGCAACCAGCATGGGCGTGCGCATTACGCCCATGTTCCGTCAGCCCGTAGGCATCGGCAACACATACACCATGCAGGCCACCAGCGCCGAAAGCAACGTGCTGAATGTGGCGGCTTCTTTGGGAATGAACACCAAGGTGCTCACCGCGTTTGTGGAAGGCAGCCCCATTGCCGCGTTCATCAAAGGCGAATTGCGCCGCCGCAACATCGGTTACGAAGGCCCCGAAGTCAAGCAAGGCGGCCCCTGGGGATATCGCCATCAATTCAACATTGCGGATTCCGGATTCGGCATGCGCGGCCCCAGGGTGCACAATGACCGCGCCGGCGAGGTTGGCCGCACGCTGAAGGCCCAGGACTTTGATTTGGAGAAGATCTTTGCCCAGGAAGGCGCCCGCATGATGCATATTTCCGGACTGTTCGCGGCGCTGTCCCCGGAAACCGGCAAGCTGTGTCTGAAACTGAGCGAATACGCCAAGCAGCACGGCACCAGGATTTCCTTTGACCTGAACTATCGCGCATCCTTCTGGGAGGGCCGGGAAGCCGAACTGCGGGATATTTTCTCCCAGATTGCCGCCCGCGCGGACGTGCTCATTGGCAACGAAGAGGACTTCCAGCTGGCCTTAGGCATTCAAGGACCCGAAGCCGGCGGCAAGGACCTGTCTTCCAAAATCGAATCCTTCAAGGAAATGATCGGCCGGGTAAAGGCCGTGTATCCGGGCGCGTCCACCTATGCCACCACCTTGCGCCAGGTCATCAGCGCCAACACCCACATGTGGGGCGCAATTATGCTCCATGGCGACGAATGGTATGTGGAACAGCCCCGGGAAATCAACGTATTTGACCGCATCGGCGGCGGAGACGGCTTCGTGGCCGGCATGCTGTACGGCATTCTCAAGGGCTGGGAGCCGGAAAAATGGATTCGCTTCGGTTGGGCCACCGGCGCAATGGCGGTCACCATGGCGGAAGACTATGCCACGCCCGCAGACGAGGAGCAGGTGTGGTCCGTATGGAAGGGCAACGCCCGGGTAAAACGATAAAAAAATCAGGAGGAACAGCAGGATGAAAAAAGCAGATATCGGCCTGATCGGCCTGGCTGTAATGGGGGAAAACCTGGCGCTGAACATGGAATCCAAGGGCTTTACCGTGGCGGTATTCAACAGAACCACCAGCCGCGTTACCGAATTCATCGAAGGCCGCGCCAAGGGCAAGCATTTCATCGGCACATATTCCATTCAGGAATTGGCGGACAATTTGGAAAAGCCTCGCAAGGTCATGATGATGGTCAAGGCCGGCGCGCCGGTGGACGCCTTGATCGAACAACTGCTCGCCGTACTGGAGCCGGGCGACATTATCATCGACGGCGGCAATTCCCACTTCCCGGACACCATTCGCCGCACCGAATACGTGGAAAGCAAGGGCTTGCGTTACATCGGCACCGGCGTTTCCGGCGGCGAGGAAGGCGCGCTCCATGGTCCCAGCATGATGCCCGGCGGTTCCCCCGAAGCATGGCCTTATGTTAAGCCCATCTTTCAATCCATCTGCGCCCACGTCAACGGCGAACCTTGCTGCGATTGGGTGGGCGAAGGCGGCGCGGGCCACTTCGTGAAAATGGTGCACAACGGCATCGAGTACGGCGACATGCAGCTGATTTGCGAAGCATACCAGCTCATGCGCGATGTGCTGCATATGACGCCCGACGAGATGAGCCGCGTGTTCGCCGATTGGAACCAGGGCGAATTGGACAGCTACCTCATCGACATCACCACCCAGATTCTCGCCCGCAAGGACGAGGACGGCGCGCCCCTGGTAGACAAAATTCTGGATACCGCCGGTCAAAAGGGCACCGGAAAATGGACCGCAATCGCCGCTTTGGACGAAGGCGTTCCCCTTACGCTCATCGGCGAAGCCGTGTTCGCCCGCTGCCTGTCCG
>JAQXRL010000096.1 GCA_029218505.1 Eubacteriales bacterium
GCCGTGGGCAACAAACACGCGATTGTCCGCCAATTCGCCATTGAGCATCGTGGTATCGATGGTGTAATAGTCCGGATCGATCAAGCCTTCGGTATAGAGCTTGTTCATGTATTTGAGATATTCGCCGTAAACCTCTTCCCCACAAAGCACGGTTACTTCGCCGTCCTTGAATCCAGGCTCCGTGGCGGAATTTGTGGTAACGCCCAGAGCGGTCCAGACGATCTGCGTGGGCTCGTTGGCGTTCTTGCCGCCGCCCATGGGAATGGAGTCCGGATACAGTTCCTTCATCTTTACCAACACCTGATACAATTCATCCAAGGTGGTGGGCATTTCCATGCCGGTCTCCTCCAGGACGGGCATGTTGATGAAGCAGCCGGGCATAATGCCCAAAACATTCAACTCCGGATTGATACAGGGCAGAGAATATACATTGCCGTCCATCGCCGTAACCACGCCGCGGTATTCCGGATGTTCTTCGAACACCTTCAGGATGTTGGGGGCATATTCCTCGGTGAGGTAGTCGTTCAACGCCAACAGTTGGCCTTCCACCTGGCCATAGCGCACCAATTCGGATACGCCGAAATTGCATCCCAAAATCATGTCCGGCAGACTATCGGACGCGAACATCAGGTTGATCTTCTCGTCGCGCACATCGCCGGTAAAGGCCGTAATTTCAAAGTTGATATTCATGACCTGGCGGCAGTATTCCCAGAACCACAATTCTTCCACGTTGTCCAGAACATTGGGCATAACGGCCACAGACAGCGTAATCTGATCGCCGTTTACGATGGGAAATTCGCTTTCCGTGTTCAAATAGGCAGGCGTTTCGGCCATGGCGGCACAAGACAATGCCAGCATCAAAGCCAAGACCAAGGCAAAGATCCGTTTCATGAATTGTTCCTCCTTCAGAAATTGTCGTTTGATAGGGCCATTTTTTCTATCCCTTTACCGAACCGATCATCACCCCTTTCACAAAATACTTTTGCACAAACGGATATGCGCACAGAACCGGGGCGGAGGCCACGAATACCAGGGCGTATTTCATCGTCTGCACCATATAGGCGCGGCGCGCCATATAAGCAATTTCTTCCGCATCGGTGGCATCGGCAACGGAAAAAGACTGGTTCAAAATCAGCACATTGCGCAGCACCAATTGCAGCGGCTGCAAAGCAGGTTTCGAGGTGTAAATCAAGGCGTCGAAATAACCGTTCCATTTTCCCACCGCCGCATACAGCGCAATGACCGCGATAATAGGCTTGGACAGAGGCAGCGCAATGCTGAAAAAAGCGCGGATTTCCGTTCCTCCGTCCATTCGGCAGGACTCATACAATTCTTCCGGAATGGAGGATGCAAAAAACGTTCGCGCCACAATCATGTTGTATACGCTCACAGCTCCCAGAAGGATCAAAATGGAACGGGTGTCAATCAGTCCCAGGTTCTTTACCAGCAAATAGCTGGGAATCATGCCGCCGGAAAAATACATGGTAAACATAAAAAACAGGGTGAAAAACCTTCGTCCGGGCATTCCGCGCTTGCTCAGCGCATATGCGCAGGGAATTGTGCATACGAGGTGCAGCAGGGTGCCCAAAACCGTGTAAACGATGGTGTTTTTGTATCCCACCCACACCTGCGATTCCTTCAAAATGTTCGCATATGCTTCCAGGGTAAATCCCGTGGGAAAGAAGTACACCTTGCCCGTTGCAACCTTGTAGGGATCTGAAACAGAGGCAATGACGGTGAAATACAGCGGATATAATGCCAACAGCATCGCCAACAGGAGAAAGACATGGATGAACGTTATAAAAACCTTGTCGCCGCGGCTTTCATAAATTGTGCTGTTTGCGGTCGAATCGGACATCGTTTTTTCCTCCTTTCCTACATCAAACTGGTCTTGGTCAACCGGTTCGACAGCGCGTTCACCAGCACCAGCACCAATACGTTTACCGCGCTGTTGAACAAACCAATGGCCGCGGAATAGCTGAATTCTCCGCCCATCAAGCCCACCCGGTATGTATACGTAGAAATAATCGTGGAAGCATCAAAGTTCAAATCGTTTTGCAGCAAAAACACTTTTTCAAAGCCAACGGACAAGATATTCCCCGTGCTGAGAATCAAAAGGATAATCATCGTCGGCACGATGTGCGGCAAGTGAATATGCAGCATAATCTTCAATCTGCTGGCGCCATCCACCCGGGCGGCTTCCACGCATTCCTGATCCACGCCGGACAGCGCCGCCAGATAAATGATGGCGTTCCATCCCGTATTCTTCCAAACGCCGGTAAACACGTACAATGTCTTGAACCACTTGGGATCCGTCAAAAATGCGGTTCTCTCTCCTCCCAGCGCGGCAAGAATGTTATTGACGATGCCGCTGGTCTGATTGAAGAAAATCAGAATCAAGCCACAGCCCACGACCACGGAAAGGAAATGAGGCGCGTACGTTACCATTTGAACGGCCTTTTTGAAGCGCTGATTGCTTACTTCATTCAAAAACAACGCCAAAATGATCGGCGTGGGAAACCCGGCAATGATGCCGTACAGGCTCAGGCCTGCGGTATTGCCGATCACTTTCCAAAAATCCAGATAGTGAAAAAAACGAATGAAGTTTTTGAACCCAACCCACTCGCTGCCCCAAATTCCCTTGCTGGGGCGATAGTTCTTAAAGGCAATCTGCGCGCCGTACATCGGCCCATAGTGAAAAATGATTACGTATACAATGGCAGGCAGCATCAACAGATAAATGTGCCTGTACGCGTAAATTTGACGCCACAGCCGGCGTCCCGCCGTCTCTTTCCGCATGTGCGTTCCCCTTTTCTGTTCTTTTCGCCTACACTTTAGCGCGAATTTGGCAAAACTGCAATCCTTTTTCCTTGCGTTTCCATGCCGTTTTGTTGCGATTGTGCAAATTTGCCCTTGCTGAACAATCGCGCAAAAAACCGTCATTCGGTTTTGCCTTTCTTTGATCCGGGGAACATTGAAGCGAAAATATTGGTGTGCTATAATGTTTGTTGTATCGAACGAAGCGCGTCATGCAAACGTCAAAAGCGGAGGAACAGATTTCATGAACACGATGAAACGCAAGGAGCGAAAAAAGAGCATCCTCTATCGCTACATCGCTTCTTATGTAAGCATTGTGCTTTTCAGCAGCTGCGTGCTGATTTCCTTCAGCAGTTATTCCACTGCGGCGCAATTAAACGCCGAAATACGGCAACATCAAAACTACCAACTGTCCTTGCTGGCGGACGACTTGCAGCGCCGCTACGACGAGATGGCATCCATTGCGTTGGACATCGCGATCTCTGCGGAATTTAAGCCCCTGATGTTTCGCCGCAGCGCATATTATGAAACCTCTCTGCTGGCCGCCTTGGCAAAATACAGCGGCCGCACCTTGCTGGACAGCGGGCTGTTTTTGATCTACGACGCCATGGATTCCGTATATACGGAAACGGCAAAGTATTCCTCGGAAATTTACATGCGCACCATCCTGGACAGCAAAAATCCCGCCGCCCTGATGGAAGAGCTTCGGGCAAAAGACAATTTTTGCATTTTGAAGGATGGCGATTTTTCCAAAGCAGTACAATTATGGTGTTTTCCCGTGCGCATTCTGGGGGAACAATCGGGACAGGATCAGGCCA
>JAQXRL010000097.1 GCA_029218505.1 Eubacteriales bacterium
CATGCGGGCTCGCCGGGCTTTTGACCTTTCCACAGGGCAAAGTCCATGGGGTGCCGCTTTACATCGCCCACCTCCACCCGGGCGCCGCTCTCCAAATCGTCCAGATTCTGTCCGATCAGCTTGCCGTAATTGGCGCGATATGCCTGCGTGTCAAAGTACACGTCTCCGTTGTCCGTCGCATAGGCCAATCCCTTGGCTTCCAGCTTCTTAATCAGGCCGATGATTTCGCCGATGTGCTTTGTGGCGCGCGGATGCACATCCGCAGGCATAATGCCAAGCGCTTCGGCATCCTTTTTGTATTCCGAAATGTATTTTTCCGCAATTGCTTCTACCGTGGTGCCTTCCTCGTTGGCGCGTTTGATCATTTTATCATCAATGTCTGTAAAATTCTGTACAAACGTTACCTGATATCCCAGATGCACGAGAAAGCGGCGCAGCGTATCGAAAATAATAAAAGGCCGGGCATTGCCAATGTGAAAATAATTATATACCGTAGGACCGCAGGCGTAAATGCCAACCTTGCCTTCATGCAACGGAACAAAGTCTTCCTTCTTTCGTGTAAGCGTGTTGTAAACCTGCATCGTTTTCATAAAAATTCCTCCGCTTCATCCATTATTTTTCCGTCAAGGCGCAGCGCAGCGCTTCATGCAAATGCCCGTTGCTGGCCAGAATGTTGCCCGTGGCGATGCCATCCTCCCAGGCGTCCCAACCGGTGACGACGCCGCCGGCTTCCCGCAGAATCACAGCGCCCGCCGCATAATCATACAAATGAATTCCCAGTTCAAAATAGCCGTCCAGGCGGCCGCAAGCCGTGTAACATAAATCGGTGGCGGCGGAACCAAACCTGCGCATGTCGTTCAGCCTGTCCGCAACCTGCGGCAAAACGCGCATCACCCGGGCGCGCAATTTCGGATCCCGATGGGAAAAGGACATTGACACGACGGCACGAGAGAGATCTCTTTCGCCAGAAACATGAATGGCTTTGCCATTGCATGTGGCGCCCTGTCCCAGCATGCCCGAAAACAGTTCGTCTGTTTCCGGAAGATACACACATCCGAGAACCAACTGGCCATCCTGTTCATAGGCGATGGATACGCAATAATTGGGCAACCCCTTGATGAAGTTCATGGTTCCGTCAATGGGATCCACGATCCAGCGCCCGATGTGCTCCTTGCTGCCGCCGCTTTCCTCGCCAAAGAAGCCGTCTTCAGGACAAGCGCTCAACAGAGCGTTGCGAATGAAGGCTTCGCATTTTTCATCCATGTCCGTCACGAAATCATGTTCGCCTTTGATTCGAGCATGGAAATCGCGATTGGATTTCAACATGGCGCCGGCTTCCTTGGCAACCTTTCGGGCAAGGCATTCTCTTTCCACAATTGTCATGTAATTCACCCCATATTTTTCTGGCAATTCTGCCGGAAATATGCTATCATAAAAAAACGGCAAATGCGGCGGTTGTTTCAAAGCGGGACAGCGGGAAACCGTTTCCAAACGGCGCAATGTCCGATTGCATTCATCGGGGCGCGCGGCCATTCATTTGCCAACGGGAATCGCTTCGCGGTTTCTCATCTATATTATACCATGACGAACGAATGGATGGTGTTATGTTCATGAAAATGATTTCATGGAATGTGAATGGATTGCGTGCATGTCTGCAAAAGGGGTTTCGGGAAAGCGTGCTGGCATTGGACGCGGACGTAATCTGTTTGCAGGAAATCAAAATGCAGAAGGGTCAATGCGATATTACGCTGGACGGATACGACGTCATCATGTACAGCGCGGACAAGAAGGGGTATTCCGGAACGGCGGTGTTCTATCGCATTCCGATGCTTTCCCATCGCCTGGGGATGGGAATAGACGAGCACGACCACGAAGGCCGGCTGATCACATGCGAATTTCAGGATTTTTCCCTTGTATGCTGTTATACGCCCAATTCTCAAAACGAATTGAAACGGCTGGATTACCGCATGCGCTGGGAAGATGATCTGCGCGCCTATCTGGTGCAAATGGACAAAAGCAAGCCTGTGATTCTCTGCGGAGATTTGAACGTGGCGCACCAGGAGATT
Organism: Eubacteriales bacterium; assembly: GCA_029218505.1. GTDB lineage: Bacteria > Bacillota > Clostridia > Christensenellales > Aristaeellaceae > SUG1456. The sequence goes on from JAQXRL010000097.1 coordinate 2,067, forward strand.
GACTTGAAGAATCCCAAGAGCAATCACATGAACGCAGGATTTACCGATCAAGAAAGGGGAAAGTTCACCGAATTGCTGAAAAGCGGCTTTGTGGACAGTTTTCGCTTTTTTTATCCGGATGCGGTTGGGGAATACTCCTGGTGGAGCTATATTGGAGGGGCGCGAAGCAGAAACGCCGGATGGCGCATTGATTACTTCGTGGTGTCTGAAAAAATTCAGGAAAAAATGTTGGGCGCGCGCATCCATCAGCAAATCATGGGCAGCGATCACTGCCCTGTGGAATTGACATTGGATGCCCGATGACGACATTTTGCACGGAAAATGTATCTTTTCGGCGGGAAACACTTGCCATTTTTGTTTCCTTGCCGTACAATACTTTCATGAGGTGATCCTGTGAAGACGAAAAAGATCAAATCCGCGATTCCAATTTACCTGGCTTGCTCCGTATGGATCATTGCCGGCTTGACGTGCCGGATCTATATGGGGCGAAATATTCTGATTGCGCTGGCGATTTCCGCGGGCGTGTATTTTGTGGCGGAGAAGCTGTTTCCCGGGAGAACGGTGCAGGTGCGGGAAAGGGCCAATTCCGGCAATCGCGATATCGACCAGCAAATTGAGGATGGCCGCCGGCTGTTGGACAGCCTGCGCGCTTCCAACGAGGCCATTCCGGATGCGGAGATTTCCGCCAATCTGGATCGCATGGTGCAGGCCGGGGAGGCGATTTTTGCCGCGTTGGAGAAAGACGTTCGCCGGGCGGATCAGGTGCGCCGGTTTATGAACTATTATCTTCCAACGGCAGATAAGCTGTTGCGGCACTATCGAGAATTGGATGCCACCGGTTCTCGGGGAGAAAACATTCGCACGGCGCTGGAAAGCGTGGAACGCAGCCTGGGAATGATTGCGGCGGCGTTTGAAAAGCAGCTGGATTGCCTGTATCGGGATGAATCGCTGGACATTCAAACGGACATTGACGCATTGGAAACCATTCTTGCCACAGAAGGCCTGGGGGAAACAAAACGCACCATGACGACCCATTGAAATTGCAGGAAACAATGAGGAGGAGAAGAACATGTCTGAAATTAAGCTGACCCTGAATCCCACGCCGGAAGCACCCAAGGCCGATGATATCGTTGCAGCCGCGCAGGCTGCCGTGGACAGCGCTGCCGCGGCAGTGGCGGAACAAAAGGAAATAGAAAGCAAAGTCCAGGCCGACGCCCTGTCCATGGAAAACTTTTCTGCCGACGAACAAAAGATGATCAACGATTTCTCCAAGCAAATTGATGTTACGGACAGTGCGCTGGTATTTTCCTATGGCTCCAGCGCGCAGCAGAATATTGCGCAGTTCTCGGATTCCGCATTAAAGAACGTGCAAACCAAGGATTTGGACGAAGTCGGAGACATGATTGCAAACCTGGTGGGAGAACTGCGGGGTTTTGACGCGGATGAAGAGGAAAAGGGAATTTTCGGATGGTTCAAAAAGCAGCAAAGCAAGCTGGATCTCATGAAGGCGCGTTATACATCTTCGGAGGCAAACGTAAACAAGATTTGCGAAGGATTGGAGGCGCATCAGGTACAGCTGCTGAAAGATATCGCCATGCTGGACAGGCTGTATGATCAAAATCTGACCTACTTCAAAGAACTGTCCATGTATATCGTGGCGGGCAAAAAACGCCTGGAGGCGTTCCGGGCCGAAGAGATTCAGGCCGCGCGGGACAAGGCGGCAAAATCCGGCTTGCCGGAAGACGCCCAGGCCGCCAAAGACCTTGCGGACAAGGCGGATCGTTTCGAAAAGAAGCTTTACGACCTGGAATTGACGCGCAATATTTCCATTCAAATGGCTCCGCAAATCCGCCTGATTCAGTCCTCCAACCAATTGATGGCGGAAAAAATTCAGTCTTCGCTGGTAAACACCATTCCGCTGTGGAAAAGCCAGATGGTGTTGGCGCTGGGCATTGCGCATACGCAAAGCGCCATGGAGGCACAGCGCGCCGTTACGGATCTGACCAATGAGATGCTGAAGAAGAATGCCAAAAAGCTGCAAATGGCATCGGTAGAAAGCGCCAAGGAAGGCGAGCGAGGCATTATTGACATTGAAACCCTGACGCAGACCAACCAAATGCTCATCCAGACCATGGACGAAGTGCTGAACATTCAGCAGAATGGCCGTCAAAAGCGCCTTGAAGCGGAAAAAGAATTGGCGCGCATTGAGGACGAACTGAAAAAGAAAATGTTGGAAGTTCGTGAATAGCGCGCGGGAGGATGAAACGTGAAATTTCTGGAAAATAGACGCATTGCCTGGGCAGCGTATGCGGTTTGCGCCGTTCTGAGCGTATTTTGTTTGGGCGGCGTGCGCATGCGTTCCGATCAAGCCAAGGTGGAGGCGGTATATTACGAAGGAACCGATACCGCACTCAGCAGCCGCCACAGCATGGATGCATATCTGGATCGCGCCGCCGACGCAGCGGGGATTCTGGCCCAGGAGGGCACGCTGTACCTGGGCGAGGAAGACGCTCAATGCTTTTTGACAAGCCGTTTGGCCCAGGACTTGCGGGATACGGAATCGATTTCGGATCGGTATAATCATTACCTTGCGCTGATCGACAGCGTGGAAGCGCTTTATACCGCTTTGGAGGCCGAAAACCTTTCCGAAAAGCAAATGTTGAATGCTTCCGCCGCCTATGGCGATTTCAAAGGTGCGGTGAACTTGGTGAAAAACGATCAATATCACCAACTGGCGGCAAATTACAACAAGAACACCTCCGGCTTTCCTGCCAAATTGATCCGGGACATGTTCGGCCTGGAAGAACAAAACACATATGGATGGTGAAATGCATATGACCAAAAAGTTCCTGGCGGCGCTGATTGCCCTTCTGGTACTGCTGACAACATTTTGTACGCTGGCAGAAATACCCGATCCCGGCGCAGACGCGTATGTGTATGACGGCGCAAACGTGCTGAGCCAGGAAACAGAGGGCATGATCGTATTCTCCAACGATTTGCTGAAGGAAGCCTGCGGCGGTGAAATCGCGGTGGTCACGGTGCGCTCCACCAATGGCGAAGCAACCGAAGATTATTGCTACGATCTGTTTAACAAATGGGGAATTGGAGACAAGAAAAAACAGAACGGGCTTCTGATTTTGTTGTCCATTGAAGATGACGATTACTATGTATTGCCTGGCACCGGCTTGGATGTGGAACTTTCCGCCGGAAAGATCCGGCAGATTAACAATGCGGATCTGGAACCCGATTTTGCCAAAAAGCAATACGACGCAGGCGTGCAAAAGGTATATCGCACCCTGTTTGCGGAGGTTGCGGAAATCTGCGGCGCGGACGTAACGGTAGACGATGGAATTCAGCGATATGAGGACTATCTCGCGCAAAATGGTTCCTGGAATTATGACGGCGGCGCGGCAGAGGCCGGCATGCCCAGCGCGCGCGCCTCAGGAGGAAGCGGTTTCATGGATGGAATCATTGGACTTTTGATTTTAATCGTCCTGATTTTCGTGTTTGCAAGGATTTTCCGCAGCATGTTCTGCTGCTGCGGCCCAACGCCTCCGCCGCCAAGAGGCGGATGGCGCCCACGGCCTCCCCGGCCGCCCAGACCGCCCAGGCCTCCCCATGGTCCCATGGGTGGCGGACCGCGCCCGGGCCCAGGGCCAAGGCCAGGCAGCTTTGGCGGAAGCCGCAGCTTTGGCGGCGGCGGCGCACGGGGCGGATTCGGCGGCGGCAGACCAGGCGGTTCCGGTGGCTTTGGCGGCGGCCGCAGCTTTGGCGGCGGCGGCACGCGCGGCGGCGGAGCAGGCAGAGGAAGATAGGGAAGATGAGGGCAGACGATTGCATTTCGTCTGCCCTTTGTCCTTTGCCGATCCATCATACAGAAGCAAATTATTTTTCCTGAAAAATATGCTGAATGTTCATATTTTGTATGGTATAATGGATTCTAGAACATACTGTAAAGGAGAGATACACTGATGCAGGTTCGTGAATTTCAGCGCCTGAAGGATCAGGTTGTGGTGATTACCGGCGCGGCACAGGGGCTGGGCGAAGCGTTGGCCCTGCGGCTGAGCGAAGAAGGCGCAAAGGTTGTCGTGGGCGATATGAATTACGAGGCGGCGCAAGCGGTTGCCGCACAGCTGAACGACGCAATTGCTGTAAAGCTGAATGTTTGCGACTATGATTCCTGTGAAGCAATCATTGCCGCCGCCGTGGAAAAGTATGGGCGGGTAGACAAGGTGGTTGCCAACGCGGGTATCGTTCGTTCCAACGCCATTGAGGACATGACATACAAAGAGTTCAGCTTTGTGGTGGACGTGAACCTGAACGGTTATTTTAACACGGCGAAAGCGGCCGTCAAGCAGTTCCGCAGCCAAGGCGCAAGCGAGACGGGCTATTCCATTGTCCAAATCAATTCCAAATCCGGCAAAAAAGGGTCCGCAAAGAATTGCGCATATGCTGCCAGCAAATTCGGCGGCATTGGTCTGACGGAATCTCTCGCGCTGGAACTGGCCCAGGAGGGCATCCGCGTGAATTCTATCTGCCCGGGCAATTTGTTGGATTCCCCGCTGTGGGTAAATTCTCTGTACGAACAGTATGCTCGCAATCAGGGAACCACCAAGGAAAAGATCCGCGAAAAATACATCAACCAGGTTCCGATGCGCCGGGGTTGCCAATATGACGACATTGCGAACGTAATGGTATTTCTGCTTTCCAACGAATCCAGTTACATGACCGGCCAGGCCATCAATGTCACCGGCGGTCAGCAAATGCAGCCCTAACGCAAGGAGGTAAGAAACATGACCACAAAGGCAATTCGCATGCATGGCGCAAATGATTTGCGCATGGATACCATTGAACTTCCGGAAATTCAGCCCAACGAAATTTTGGTGAAAATCATTTCCGACTCAATTTGCATGTCCAGCTATAAGGCCACCATTCAGGGTTCCGCCCACAAGCGCGTTCCCGAGGACATTGGCGAGAATCCGGTGATCATCGGTCACGAGTTTTGCGGCGTTATCGAGCAGGTGGGAGAAAAGTGGAAGGACGCCTTCAAAGTGGGGGAGAAATTTGGCATTCAGCCCGCCATCAATTACAAAGGCACGCTGCACACGCCGGGCTATTCCTTCCCGTATTGCGGCGGAGATACCCAGTATGCCATTTTGCTGCCCGAAGTAATGGAGCATGGTTGTCTGCTGCATTACGGTGCAAAGGAATTCTTCTATGGCTCTCTGTCCGAGCCGCTCAGCTGCATTGTCGGCGCAGTCCACGCCCAGTATCACACCAAACCTGGCAGCTATGTTCATGAGATGGGCATTGTGGAAGGCGGCAATTTGGCCATTCTGGCCGGAGCCGGCCCCATGGGCCTTGGCGCCATTGACTATGCCATCCACTGCGACCGCAAGCCCG
>JAQXRL010000098.1 GCA_029218505.1 Eubacteriales bacterium
ATGCCGCCAAATCCCGCAATCCGCTGGTTGGCCCTTGTTTTGCTGAGAAAATTCTGGAGCCGCTTTTGAAACTCCGCAGGGCGGTTCCGCGCCGCATCGATATAGGCGATTCGGATTCTCTTGTAGGGCTCGGGAAACGCATCATAGTTCTTCCACGCTGCTGCATCGCTCCGTATCGCCGCAAGGATGTCCGCGGGAAACACATAGGGGGTGTTCACCAGATCAAGGACGCTCTCCCGGATCCTTGGGCAGAGCATCCCGCGCTTTTCCAGCCAGATCAGGCGCTCGATATTCGCTCTCGAATACCCGCTGCCCTCTCTTCTCGGGGTGAACCGCTGTGCTCTGTGCAATGGGTCGATGTGCTTGATCGTGCTGTCGATCCAGCCGAAGCACAGCGCCTCCTCGACCGCGTCGTTATAGGAAAGGCTCTTTTCACCGGATGCTTTCATCGGAAATACGAACCATATCTCCGTTTCCTTTTCGGCGTTTTCAGAAAGCCATTCCCGCCACTTCTGCCGCTCGCTCGTATAAAAAACGTTGCATTCTTCCATGTTGCTTCCTTGTTTCTCCGGAAAATCCGGTTTTCACCGCAGCTTTTCAAAGGCTACGGTCTGTTCCTGCATGGAGATCTTTCCGACCCTGTAGCCAAACGCTGCCATCTCCTTCTTGCAGGCAAGAAAGGAATGGTCGATCGCAAAGCCCGTAATCGCCCCGATCTCGGCAAAGGTCAGCCGGAAAGCGTCCATGCCGCTGTTCTGAATCCAATTCCACAGCGGATCGTATTTGCTCATACATCCATCCTCCCCGTTCTGATAAAATGCCCTTCCTGAACGGCGGCAAAGGTCGCGACTGCGCAGGCGGGTACGGCCGCAGGCACCGCATCGGCAAAGCCAAGCGCCAGCGGCAGGAGAAACAGCACCAGCCCCGCCAGCTTGTTGGCCCGGGTGTGCAGCAGTATCGCTCTTTTATGGCGGACATACCCGGAAACAACGTTTGCGGCCTTCACCAGCACAATGATCCCGGTCCAGATCCACAGCCACATCGGGACATGGATGGCGGGCAGGATTTTGAAGAGGCACGCCGCCACAAAAACGAGGTCCGCAATGCTGTCAAGTCTGGCTCCGAGCGCCGTCTCCGTATGCGTTCTCCGGGCAATCGGCCCGTCCAGCATATCGGAAACGCCGCAAAAGATGTACAGCAGATAAAATGCGGGCGAAAACGCCGGAAACAACAGGAGCAGCATGCTGCATACAATCCTGCATCCCGTTATGAGATTCGCCGCAGTGTACTCCATCGGTTCCATCCTTCCATGACGCCATTTGTGCGGTCTCGGCTACCGCCCGGAACAACAGGACAATCACCCGGGCGCGCTTTCGCTTGGCGCAAATGGTGCCCTTGCTTTTGCGCGCAGCGCTGTCTTGGCCGATTGCCTGGACGGATGCCAACACGGTGTTGGCATGCCCTTTATCTATGGTCGCAGCATTTTGGAGTAGATATTGCTGTCAAAACGCACATCCATATGGTACTTTTTGAACGCCGCTTTTTTCTCAACCGCAAAGCCGAATTTGCGCAGCAGCGCATTTGACGCAACGTTATCAACCGCCACCTCTGCAGTAACCTTTTCAGCCCCCTGCTCCGTCAGCCAGTCAAGCACCAGAGCAATGGCTTCGCTGCCAAAACCCCTTTTCCAATACGTTTTGTGGATGCAGTAGCCAATGTCATAGACCCTTTTGTTTTCATCCGGAAAAAAGCAGAAAGAGCCAATGGGTTCCATGGTGTCAACGAGTGCAATGACGAGATAGTAACCGAGCTTGCTCTCGCCCAGCGTATCCAGCGCGCTTTGATAGACCTCATCGACATACTCTGCGACAGGGTCGCTCAAATACTTCCCGTTTTCTTCATCGAGCCACATTCCTGTCAGGAAGGTCAGGTCAGGCTTCTCATAATTCCGAATGATGATTCGCTGTCCAATCAATGCCCGATCAATTCTCATGGCTCGCATCCCATTCCTTTTTCGTGTTCCACAAGCGTCAAGTCCTTCTTCATCATTCTTTCCGCATACTACCCACTCCGCGAGCTGGAACAGATCAATGAGCAGGGATTGAAACGTCTTTTGACACAAAATGGATTACATCTTGCTTCTGATCAACAATGTGGGGGATGATCTCCAGCGGATACACCTTGGTACCGGCTTTCAAACATGCAATCGGTAC
>JAQXRL010000099.1 GCA_029218505.1 Eubacteriales bacterium
CGTATCTACAGAATCCCCCCCGGCACCAGTTGTACGAAGGCAAGTTGGGAGATCCGATGACGATAGTTGTAGGGCTTTGTCCGCACATGCAAATCCCCCGGCTTTGCCGGGGGATCATGATTTTGAAACGAATGCACCGCCTGGTTCGCTGCAAGCGAAGGGCAGAATGGTTTCCGTCAGGCGGCCGGTTTTCGCAGGGCGACGTCTCAACGGCAATCCAGAGCATCGGCCATGGCGCGCAGGGCTTCGTCCAGTTCTGCGTCGGTAATGGTCAGCGCGGGCAACAGACGCACTTTGCTCTTGGCGGTAAGCATCAAGACGCCTCGTTCGATGCCGCGGTTTACCACATCGATCGCAGGCGCTTCCGTCTCAATGCCCAGCATGAGCCCCATGCCGGAAACGGACTTCACGCCCCGCATGGCGGAAATGGCCTGGATCAGGCGCGCGCTCTTGCGGCGAACGTCTGCCAGCAGCGTGTCGTCAATGCGGTTCAGGATGTTCAGCGCGCCTGCAGCGCACACCGGATTTCCGCCGAAGGTGGAACCATGGGTGCCGGCGGAAAGGGTGTCCTGCAGCTTGTCGCCCAGCAGACATGCGCCCATGGGCAGGCCGCCCGCAATGCCTTTTGCGGTGGACACGATGTCCGGATGAATGCCGAACTGTTCATAGGCGAACAGCGTGCCGGTGCGTCCCATGCCGGTTTGCACTTCGTCCACTACCATCAGGATGTCCTTTTCGGCGCAGAGCGCGGCGGTCTGCCGAACGAAGTCCGCCGCCAGCGGCAACACGCCGCCTTCGCCTTGCACCATTTCCAACATGACGCCGCAGACTGCGTGTTCGTTCATGGCTTGCCGCATGGCGTTTATGTCGTTGGCGGGCACATGCACGAATCCGGGCGTAAACGGTCCGAAATGATGATGAAATACGTCCTGGCCCGTGGCGGACAGGGTGGTGATGGTGCGGCCGTGAAAGCTGTTTACCAGGGTGATGATGGTGTTGCGAACGCCTTCGCCGTATTTGTCCGAGGCGTATTTCCGCGCGGCCTTGATGGCGCATTCGTTGGCTTCCGCGCCGGAATTGCCGAAAAACACCTTCTTCATGCCGGTGCGCCGGCACAGAAGTTCCGCCAATTCCGCCTGCGGCTGCGTGTAATACAGGTTGGAGGTGTGCTGAATTTGATTCAATTGGGCAATGACCGCATCCTTCCAGGAGGCGTCGTTGATGCCGAAGCCGTTGACGGCAATGCCTGCGCCCAAATCAATGTATTTTTTGCCGGCGTCGTCATACAACGTAGAGCCTTGGCCGGAAACGATTTGCACCGGAAAGCGACGATAGGTTCCCGCAATGTAGCTTTGATCCATTTCCATTACATGATTCATGATCTTTCTCCCTCCATAGACTGATGAAACAGGCGAATGAGCGCATTCAGGCCCGTGACCAGAGCGCGTTCGTCAAAATTGAAATTCGCGGCGTGCAGTTCCGTATTGGGGCGGCCCAGCCCCACCCGCAGCATGATTCCCGGCACGCGCTTCAGGTAAAAGGCAAAGTCCTCGGCCAGAAGACTGGGTTCGGGAAGCACCTCAAATTTCATGTCCGCAAGGGCGGCGCAGGCGCGTTCATAGAGCTTCGAATCATTGACGACCGCCGGATAGCCTTCGCTGAAGGCAAATTCGACAACGGCGCCGGTGCTGGCCTGAACCTCCCTGCCGGTTTCCAGCAGATTTCTGCGCATCGCGTCAAACACATTGTCGTCGTATGCCCGCATGGTGCCGCCGATTCGTGCTTCCGCTGCCAGAATGTTTACCGCGGTTCCCGCCGAAACCATGCCGAATTTCAGCAACCGGGGCGTTTCCGGCGGCATGGCTGCTTCCATCGCATACAGGCGATGGAGCAGCAAGACGGCGGCATGGACGCCGTCAATTCCTTCCCGGAAGCGGGCGACGTGAGCGGCCTTTCCCTGTATGCGAACGCGCACCTCTGCCGATCTGGCCATAAACGGGCCGGGACGGGAAGCCACGACGCCCATGGGAAGGGCGGGGTCCACGTGCAGCGCATAGATTTCCGTTACGCCGTATTGTTCCAATACGCCTTCTTCCACAATTTTCCCGCCGCCGCCGCCGCTTTCCTCCGCCGGTTGGAAGATCAGCAAAACGTTGCGGCGCAGGGCGTCCCTGTGGGCGGAAATGTAGTCCGCCAGCCCCAGCAGCATCGCCATGTGGCCGTCGTGACCACAGGCGTGCATTTTGCCCGGATGTTTGGACGCAAAGGAAACCCCTGTTTGTTCCGTTACCTCCAAGGCGTCCATGTCCGCGCGATATGCCACGGCTTCTTCCGCCGCCCCGCCAAAGAACGCCAGGATTCCGCCGCAGCGCGTTTCCTGCACAAGCGCGCCCGTGGAAGCAAGTTCTGCCAGCAAAAAGGCCCGCGTCTTGGGCAAATCGAACATGATTTCCGGAATTTCGTGCAGATATCGCCGCCTGCGCCGAAGCTGATCCAGCATGCTATCACCTCTTGCGCATAATTTTACGCCGTTGACTGTAATTTTTCAAGCATTTCTGCATAAATTTGCAGTATTTCGGCATACCTCTTGGGAATGCTTGATTTTTTACCGCCCGTCTGGTATTATGTAGCAAAGACATCAAAGAATGGGAGGGAATTGTATGTTTGAAGGAAGCTATGTTGCGCTGGTTACGCCTTTTCATGAGGATGGCACGGTGAATTTCGAAAAGCTGAAACAATTGTGCAACTGGCATGTGGAAAACGGCACGGACGGCATCGTGGTGCTTGGAACCACGGGCGAGAGCAGCACCACGGATCATTCAGAAGACGCCGCGGTGGTGCGCTGTGTGGTGGACACGGTCAACCATCGGATTCCCGTCATTGCGGGCGGTGGTTCCAACAGCACGGAAACTTCCCTGCAAAAGAGCCGCAGATTCCGGGATCTGGGCGTGGATGGACTGCTGCTCATTACACCGTATTACAATAAAGCCAATCAAAAGGGCATGTATCGTCATTTTCTGTCCGTGGTGGACACGGTGGACCTGCCGGCGATCTTGTATAACGTTCCCGGGCGCACGGGTTGTGCGCTGTCGGTGGACTGCGTGCGGGAGCTTTCCCGCCATAAGAACATTCGCGGCATCAAGGAAGCCAGCGGAGATATTGGCTATTGCGCCAAGATTGCCCAATTCACAAACGATGAATTTGAATTGGTGTCCGGGAACGACAATATGATCGTGCCGGTGCTGTCTTTGGGCGGTACGGGCGTAATTTCGGTGTTCGCCAACATTTGCCCGCGGGAGACGCATGAAATGGTAGCGGCTTGGCATGCCGGCGATGTGAAAAAGGCGCGGGATATGCAAATCAAGTATTTGGATTTGATCAACGCGCTGTTCCTGGAAGTCAATCCCATTCCCGTGAAGGAAGCCATGAACATGCTGGGCATGGAAGTGGGAGGATATCGTCTGCCTTTGTGTGAGATGGAGGATGCCAACCGGGAAAAATTGCGGAAGGCGCTTCAAGCAGTCGCGCTTTTATAAAAAGCGCGACCGACCCGAGCAGGGAACCAAAGGTTCCGCGAGGCGTCGCCGAATCCCGAGAAACGGGCTTCGGTGCGTTCAAGCGGCGGGACTTTGTTGAATGAGGAAATCGTCCCAAACGGAAAGGAACGGAAGGAACCATGAAAGTTGTACTTTGCGGTTATGGCAAAATGGGCCGCATGATTGAAGAAATCCTTGCCCAACGGGGCGATGAACTGGCGGGCGTGGTGCATCCGGGGTTGTTTGCCTCTGCGGCGGAAGTACCTGAACCGTTTGACGCAGTGGTGGATTTCTCCTATCCAGGCAACTTGCCCGGAACGTTGGAATGCGCAATGCGAACGGGCTGCGCTTGCGTGATCGGCACCACCGGACTTTCCACAGAGGATGTGGATCAGATTCGCAATGCGGCGAAGTACGCGCCCATTGTGCTCAGCGCAAATTATTCCGTGGGAGTAGCGGTGCTGCGCAATGCGGTGAAGCTGGTGGCCGCGGCGCTTCCAGACAGCTTTGATTGCGAAATTGTGGAGACGCATCACAATCAGAAGGTGGATGCGCCCAGCGGAACGGCAAAGATGTTGCTGGATGCGGTGGATCCTGACGGAGCATATCGCCATGTGTTTGGCAGAGAGGGCGTCGTTGGTCCGCGTGGCCATGAAATTGGTGTACATGCCCTGCGGGGAGGCACGGTGGCGGGAGAACACAGCGTGTTTTTCTTTGGCCCGGATGAAACCTTGGAACTGAAGCATTCTGCCGCAAGCAGGCGTATTTTCGCCTGTGGCGCGGTAAAAGCGTTGGATTTTGCGGTGGGGCGCGCTCCCGGACTCTATACCATTGACGACGTGCTGGGCTTTGGCGCGCATTGAATTCGCAGGGGAGGAAATTTCATGAACGCGGAAGAAATCATTCGTTTTATTCACGATGCGGAGAAAAAAACCCCGGTGAAGCTGTATTTGAAGGCAAAAACGCCCATTGAATTTCCGAATTGCAAGGTGTTTGGCGCGGCGGACAGCATCGTGTTTGGGGAATGGAAGGACATCAAGCCCGTGCTGGAAGCTCGCCAGGCAGAGATCGAAGATTTGGTGATCGAATCGGACCGGCGAAATTCCGCCGTGCCGCTGCTGGATACCCGGGAGATTGCGGCGCGCATTGAACCGGGCGCCATCATTCGGGATAAGGTGGAAATCGGGGATCGCGCGGTGATCATGATGGGCGCAGTAATCAACATCGGCGCGGTCATCGGCGAAGATACCATGATCGACATGGGCGCGGTGCTGGGCGGCCGGGCTACGGTGGGCAAGCGCTGCCACATTGGCGCGGGAACGGTTTTGGCAGGGGTTGTGGAACCAGCCAGCGCCACGCCGGTCATCGTGGAGGACGACGTGCTCATCGGCGCCAACGCCGTGGTCATTGAAGGCGTGCGCATCGGCAAGGGCGCGGTGGTGGCCGCAGGCAGCGTGGTCATTCGGGATGTTGCGCCCGGCACGGTTGTTGCGGGCGTTCCCGCGAAGTTCATCAAAAACAAGGACGAGGGCACCACGGCAAAGACCGCTTTGATCGACGCGCTGCGAACCCTGTAGCACGCGCCTGGAGCAATCCGGATTGCACGAAGGAGGAAAACGATGACGCAAGTGTTGATTGGAACCACCAATCCGGCCAAGGTGGAATGGTTCAAGAATTTGTTTTCCCAATATGACGTGCAACTGATTTCGCCGGATGTGCTGGGAATTTCCGGGGAGCCGGAAGAGATTGGCGTGACGCCGGAAGAGATCGCCGCGGGAAAGGCGCAGTTTTATGGGGCGCATTTTGACCGGGTGGTGTGCGGGGATTCCGGGCTGTATTTCGACGGTCTGGCCTTGAACGACGCCCGGCAACCCGGGCTGCATGTGCGCACGCCCGGAGGGCTTCCGCGATTGAGCGATGAAGATATGATCGTCCATTACACAGGTCTGATTTCCCATTTGGGCGGTCGGGTGCGGGCGTATTACCTGAACGGGATGGCGGCGTGCTTTCGGGGACAGGTGTGGTCTGTGCTGGAGGAACCTGCGTCCGCCATGAAGCGCATGTTTTATATGGTGGATCGCCCGTCGCCCAGGCGGCGTCCGGGATGGCCGTTGGATTCCATTTCTGTCAATCCTGTTTCCGGAAAGTATTACGTCGACGACATTCCCGACAAGGGCGAAACGGGCGAAAATTCCGGCCTCTATTGGCAGGGTATGGTGCAGGGGTTGGCAAACGCGCTGCAATTGCACGGGTGGCATGATTGCGGGAAATAACAGAAATTTTATTTGACAGACGTTCCAAATGGAAGTATACTAACGGCAAAACCGCTGGGGGCGCCGATGGGCTGAGATGGATCTTTGGGTCCGGTCCCCTTGAACCTGATGTGGGTAATCCCACCGTAGGGAAGCGGGAGGCCGTTTTTGGTTGATATCGGCGTCCGTTTCCCGCGTGCAAAGGCACGCGGTTTTTGTTTGGCAAGGCCCATGAATGGGTAGCGACGCAAAAGAGGAGGCTGGTAGAAATGGAAATCAAATGGTACACCGCTGTAATTTTGGGATTGCTGGTAGCAATGTTCTTTGCCCTTACTTTTGGCGCAAAGCGGGCAAAATGGAATGCGCGCAGATTGGCCAACGCCGCAATGTGCATTGCCATTGCCTTTGTGTTGAGCCTGATCAAGATATGGGAAATGCCTCAGGGCGGCACGATTACGCCCGCTTCCATGCTGCCGTTGGTGCTGTTCTGCTTGGCTGCGGGTCCGTGGCAGGGAATTGCCATGGGCTGTGCGTATGGCATGCTGCAGTTGCTGGATAACCCATATGTCATCCATCCCGTGCAGTTATTGGTGGATTATCCGCTGGCGTTTGGCGCGGTGGCACTGGCCTGCGTGGCGGCGAAAATTCCCGTTCGGGACAGCGTGAAATTGCCCATTGCGGTGCTGCTGGGCTTTGTGGGGCGCTATATCATGGCGGTGATTTCCGGAACGGTTTTCTTTGCGGAATATGCCGGCGACCAAAATGCGCTGATCTATTCTTTGGGCTACAATATCGCTTATCTGGGGCCGGATTGCATTGTGTGCATGTTGGTGGCTTGCGTGCCCGGCATGTCCCGGCTGTGGAAAAGCATGAAGTAAACGGCGAAAACGAAATGGACTTGATGCATGATGCATCAAGTCCGTTTTTGATGGGAGCCGAACAGGCGATAAAAATTCCCCCAGTTCCACTGGGGTGGAGAAGAAATCGCTTTCGCAAGAATAGAACGCAATTTGAATCCCCGGAAAGGGGATTTGCGAAGCATAGAGTGTGGTTAATCATCATCTCGACGCCCTCTTTCGAGGGCTGCCATAGGAGTGAAGCCCTGATAGGGCTTGGTCAAACCACCCGTTCTACGAGTGGCGATGACGGATGCGTCAATCCTCTTCGGGAATGTGTTTTGCCAGGGCGCTGTTGCGGTACATGGGATCTCCGGTTACTTCGCGCAGCAAGCAAACCCAATCCGGAATATGTACGGGTTCTTCTTCGTTGTTCAATTCCACTTCCATGACGGCCTGTTTTTTCCAGAAGGGATATACGTCGATTTCAAAAATCTGGCCTTCATGGGCAATGCGATACCGCGTTTTGATGATTTCGTTGCGGTCGGGATCGGCATCGTCCAGCATCATAGAATACTCTTTCGGAGTAATTTCGCGTTCCAGTTCTCTGCAAGCGAGATCTGTTATGTTGCGCTTTTCCGTGAGAAAGTATGTTGTCTTTCCGTTGCATTCCACCTTGCGCAGCCTGCGAACGTTACCGCAGATTGCCGTAAGGTACGTCTGGTGGATGTTCCAGATCACACAGCCGGGGTGCTCTGTCAGCGCCCGCGCATCCGGGTATCGGATCAGATATTTCCGTTCGATCTCATTGTGTTCGTACATGGTGGCTTCCGCCTTTCGACATTTCATCATCCGCGATATTAGGTTTATGATACTATACCGCCCAAACAGATGCCTGTCAAGAGCTTTTACGTGAGTATCTGTTTTCGATAATGTTTTCGTGATATAATAAGATTAGAAATTTGCGAAGCAAATTTCGCCCTGGCGGGCGGAGGTTGGGAAACCGCACGTCAGCAATCGCAAAAAGATTAAAGGTTAGCGAAGCAAATTTCGTGCTGGCGTCCGCGGATTCCAGAAAGATGGGTTTTGCGCGCCGAATGGGGAAGATGGAACGCGGAGGAGAGCGCCATGAAGAAATTGGTTGGGTATCTGAGAAAATACAGGAAGGAATGCGTGCTGGGACCGCTGTTCAAGCTGCTGGAGGCGTGCCTGGAATTGATTGTGCCGTTGGTGATGGCAAAAATCATCGATACGGGCGTCGTCAACAACGCAGGTTCAGGGTACATTTGGCGCATGGGGGCCTTGCTGGCGGGCATGGGCCTTGCCGGACTGGCGTTTTCCATCACGGCGCAGTATTTCGCGGCAAAGGCTGCGTGCGGGTTCGGAGCGGAGCTGCGTCACGCCTTGTTTGAACGCACGCAGCGCCTCAGCCGCAGCCAGATCAAGACCATGGGGGCGCCAACGCTGATTCAGCGCATGACCGGAGACGTAAATCAGGTACAATCCGGGTTAAACCTGGCGCTTCGGCTTTTGCTGCGCTCTCCGTTTGTGGTCATGGGCGCGATGATCATGGCGTTTGTGGTGGATGCGCGCTGCGCGCTGATCTTCCTGGCGGTGATTCCCG
>JAQXRL010000100.1 GCA_029218505.1 Eubacteriales bacterium
GAAATGCCCCCTTGGGCGGTTTTTTGTTTCAGCATATCGTGTGTGGCTTTTGGCATCGTCCAGATCTTCTGCGCCAAATGTGCTTTATTCGCCGAAAGCCCTCAGGAACAACTCTCGTTCATGGACGTAGAACCACATCAGTATCATCTCTGAGTGCAGATAAGATATGCTGTGCGCGCGTGGAAACAGGTACAGCACCTTTTTCATGGCATCAATATACCAATCTGGAACCCCCATCTTTCTTAGCAAAGATTTCGTCTCATCTGGCATTCCTTTATGGTAATACCTTCCTTTGCGCGTCTGCTCCATAATATTCAACGCAAGTCCGCTTCCAACATACTGGCAGCCCACCATGGCATTTGCAATGGTGTCGAATACATCTTCACGGAAGGCGATCACATCCTGTATGGGCAGCATTCCTTTCTTCCAAAGGAGCTCCTGATTGTCTTCCCATGCGCCAGTTGAATGCTGTAATCCCTCTGTTTTCAGAATTCCAGAAAAGCAATTCGGCTTGATTTGGCGGAGAAGCGGTTGAAGTGGTTTCATTGCAAAATCAAGACATTCCGGTATTTCTGCATGGGTATAGACAGAGATTACATCTGCCGCCAGGAAATCAACATTCTCCGGCGTTCGATTTGTTGCACGGCACAATTCTTGGATCCCTTGTTCCACATTTGATCGACAGAACACATAATGAACTTTATTACTATACCGTTTGGCATACTCCTCCCAAGACAGTTCTGCCGGCGGAAGCGGTTCGTCGTGATTGAGCAGTATGCATCTACTTGGCGGAGTCTCATCGTTTTTCAGATGAACTCGTGCAACTTGTGCGTCCTTTGCAAAATATTCCCGCAGTAATCGTTCAGAATCTCCCAACAACTCTGGCGGCATATTGATGTCAAAATTCGGTGCTTCAGACAGATTCATCAGAGTTTTTTCACAAGGCAAACGATGGCCGTCGGGGTACATCATGTGCCCACATGCACATCTTTTCGGAGGCAGATCCCATCCATCCTGACCAGCACTGCAGAATTCGACAGTTTTACAGCGATCACACAAGTAATGCGGCTGCATCGGATTGACATCCGTAATGCCCAACAGCCATGCGACAAATGAGTTGCCGATTTCTCCTCGCAAGGAGATATGACTGCCGATCTTCCGACTGTACTCTGCAAGAGTGCTGAGATATCCGAAGTGAGCGATCAAACCGCTGCCCATCATCAGCATCTTTTCTGTTTCAAATCTTCCGATCATATCCACCGGAGGATTCGGGCCGTAAATATCCAGCAAACGTTTGTGCGCCTTCTTCCAAAGGTCATAGCTCATAGCAAATACTTCCTTTCCCGCAGATGCAGAAGATAAATATTTGCAAGACAACAGTTCGTCCAGCGTCACACCCAACACCTCAGCCAGCTTCCGGCAAGTGGAAATCTGCGGCTTCGAAGCCCCGTTTTCCCACTTTGAAACGGCTTTATTGGATACGCCGACGAGCGTTCCCAACTGAAACTGAGACAGGCCACGCCTCACTCTCAGCGCGCAGATAAAGTTGCCAAAACTATAGTCTTTCATCGTTACCCTCCGTTGCTTGCTGAAACCATTGTATCATGCCGGAGGCGCATGAACAAGTCGGCTGTTGTCGAACAGCAGTAGAACATCAGGCTTTGCGGCGTATCTCCATTTGCAATCCTTCCAAGGACTGTTTTTTGACACTATCGTTTTTCGCGATATAGATAACCACGTCCATCATCGGCATAAATATCTTATGCTGCTGATGGAATGTATTGCTGCCAATCGGCGTATGATCCATGACCACCGGCCCCAATTTGACATGCATTTCCCATTCTGCGGCAGCAGTACGTATGCTGAGAATCGTGTCCTGATTTTCGTGACGGTTTTCTGATGAACGCATGGAAATATCATCGTCATGCCATTCCTGCTTAGCCCCGATCATTGAGGCCGGCTTTACGCCTCTCTAGAAGGACCTGCGCGTTTCGCCAATCTTATTGCCGTGGGTATCACCATGGGGATTTTTCACTTCTTGATTCTGCCAAACTGTATCAAAAGGTTGTAGGAAACCTCTTTTTTCCCGGTTTTTTGTTCCTCATTCTTGATGTCCAATTGCGCCATACTCGTTCTCCGAGAGGCACAGCATGATTCTTGCTTTCTGAACTTCTCGTTTTTCGGGGATGGAGCAAAAATCTCCCTGCGGATGCATTTTTCGGGTCGAAATCGGACTTTTTTCCCGATTTGGGCCGTTTTTCATTCAACCCCATGCTCGGAGCAATCACACACATGTACACACTGCCCCTCGCCGGAACATGCTAGCAAACGAAACAGATTTCCCCAGGCGGCAGATAGAGATCATCTCCAACTTTGCTATTTCGCAGAGCGCGATGACGAATGCTGTCTCATGCTAGAACTTGTATGATGGCCTCGAAATCCTCAAAAGCGGAAACATCCACGTTTCTCAGCAATATTAGTCATACTTCTGTCACGATGGTTTGCCCATGCCGCCCGGACAGGTTTGTCCCGTCGCAACGCTTCCATCACAACGTTGGATTCATGAACGGCGCAGCTTCTGTCCGTCATTCGGGTTTCCATGACAACTTTACACGAGAAAAGAGCCTGCATTTGCAGGCTCTTCAGTTTCATTGATTCCGCATCTTGCAGTCACCGCTCGGCCCTACGGGCGCATGCCCGATCGCGCACGGGCATACCGCAAACCCTATAGAAGAACTTAGTTGCCTTCTTCACGCAGCGCCTTTTCCTGTTCCGCCTGTACGCTCGCAAAGTAAGAGAGCATCGGTTTTTCGGCGCTGTGGTTCTTTTTCAGCCTGCGATTGACGTAATTCTTTGTAATCGCCATCACCGTTCCGGACAACGTCACGACGCCAATCAGGTTCGGAATTGCCATAAGGCCGTTAAACGTATCGGAAAGGTCAATAACCAGATCCGCGCTCAACGCGGTACCCGCAAGAATGATCGCGATGAACACAATCTTATAGATAACCGTTGCCTTTGTGCCAAAGAGGAACTCCCATGCCTTTGTGCCGTAATAACTCCAGCCCAGAACGGTGGAAAACGCAAAGAGCGTCACGGCAATTGCAATAAATATGCCTCCTACCATGCCGAAACTGTGGGTGAACGCCTCTGTAGCCAATCCGAGTTTCGTTGCGCCGCTGAAGGACTGACCGGTCTGCAGATCCACTACGCCGCTGGTGAGGATGACGAGCGCCGTCAGCGTGCAGACGATAATCGTGTCAAAGAACACTTCAAAGATGCCCCAAAGCCCCTGCGTAACCGGTTCCTTGACATTGGACGCGGAATGAACCATGACAGACGAACCAAGGCCAGCTTCATTCGAGAACACGCCACGCTTGAAGCCCCATGTGATCGCCTTCATGATGAGCGCGCCGCCAACGCCGCCGGAGACCGCCTTGAGGCTAAACGCATTGGTGAAAATCGAGGCAAACGCCGCACCGACGTGCTGAATGTTCATGCACACAATAATCGCTGCGCCAACGATGTAAAAAATCGCCATGAACGGAACCAATCTCTCGTTGGCGCGCGCAATGCGCTGAATGCCGCCGAGAATCACAAGCGCCGCGCCGATCATGATGATAGCGCCGATGATTACGGCGTCCCACTGTGCATTGCCCGTAAAGGAAACGACGCTCTGTACGCTTTCGCGGATTGACGTGACCTGGCCCATGTTGCCAATGCCAAACGACGCCAGAATCGCAAAGATCGAAAACAGTACCGCCAGAACTTTGCCGATTCCCTTGCAATGCTTTTTTCCGCCGAGGCCATCGCGCAGGTAATACATCGCTCCGCCGCACCATTCCCCTTTTTCATTGCGGCGGCGGAAGAAGATGCCGAGTACGTTTTCAGAGTAGTTCGTCATCATGCCGACGATCGCGGCAACCCACATCCAGAAT
>JAQXRL010000101.1 GCA_029218505.1 Eubacteriales bacterium
CAAATAGATTACAATTACATTTTTCGCGAGAACAAGCTTGGCTACGCACCTAATCGCTTTTCTTCCCCCTTTCTACGCACCGTTATTCTGCTCTTTGACAAGAAAAGGCAGTATCATAGATACTGCCTTTTCTTGGTGCCGTAGGGAGTCGAATATTGAAATCCAACCGTCCGGAGGACGGTTGGGCGAACCAGTTCAAAAACTGGTTCGATCCTCTGTTTTCACCGAAGGTGAAAACGCAGACGAGTCCCGTCAGCGGCAGGCCCTCGTCACAGCCCGGTGTGAGCGAAGCGAAGATTCTTCGACCTGCGGCCTCTGAATGACAGCCGGCGGGTGCTTCTCGCAGCGTTTGGGGCACAGGGCAACCGTTCCTGTGGCGGCTTTGATTCCCATGTCGGAAACGTCCTTTCTTTTTCTGTCGTGATGATTCGATCGGGGCAGTACCCGCCGGAAGCATGACCCTATTGTATGGCCCCTGTGTTTTCAAATTGCTTGCGTTCTGTTTACAAACTATGAAATATGCGTTTCCGCTCCGGGCCGGTTGAAAAAGAGAACGGAGGAGAACATCCTCCGATGTTCTCCTCCGGATCGCCGCACTGCGGAACAATTACAGCAGCGAGTGGCCTTTTTTGCAGATTTGATAGATCTCTTCCTGTTTTGCCTCGATCATCGGCTCGATCTGCCGGGTCCTCTTCCGGACGGTCCGCCGGTAGATCTCGAAGGGCAGAATCCAGCCCAGAAAGCCCGGAATTGCCAGAAGAATGCACAGCCAGACGATGGGCGGCTCATGGACAATGGCAAAGGTGGCGCCGGCCATAAAGGCGGTTCCGATCACGCCAACCGTCAGCGCCCATAGCGACGCGGTGGAGGTTTTCGCCTTTTCCAGCGCCGCAATCTCATTCTGGCAGGCTTCAAAGTGGTGCTGCAGGCGCGTCAGTTCCATCTTGTTGATGATCTTTCTGTTCCGCTTCATGCGGACCGTGATGTGGCTGCGCCCCTGGATCGGGGCAATGTTGTCGTCAGGCTCCCATCCAAAGCATTCGTAACAGTCCATATACATGGAGGCCTGCTCGCCGGGTACGGTGATCTCCTTGTAATCATACCCGACGAAGGGCGTTTCCTCTCTCATGATGCTTCATCCTCCCGATGCGGGGATACCGGCAGCCGGACCGTGAAGGCCGAGCCCTGCCCTGGCACGCTCCTGACGGAAATGGCTCCGTCGGACAGTTCCAGAATTCTCTGGACCAGAGACAGCCCCAATCCGTTTCCTTCCGTCGCGTGGGAGGAATCCCCCTGATAGAATTTATCAAAAATATGCTTTACAACCGCTTCCTCCATCCCGCATCCGGTGTCCGACACACAGACCGTAACCGACTCCGCGTCGGACGTCTGCGTGATGGAAACGGTCCCGCCGGGTGGCGTGAACTTCATCGCATTGGACAGCAGGTTGGTCCAGACCAGATCCAGCAGGCCCGCATCTGCCCAAATGACGGCGCGGTCCTCAATTTCCGCGACAAACTCAATGTTCTTTTTATCCCACACGGCCTCAAATTGCAGCGCACACTCGCAGAGCTGCGCGCACACGTCGTAGGGCTGGGGCACCGGCTTGATGACCTGTTTTTCCAGCTTGTTCAGCTTCAGCATATTGGTAATCAGGTTCGACAGCCGCCGGGTGGCGTGCAGGATATTCTCCGTATATTCTTTGCGCCGTGCCTCCGTCACCCCATCCCGGTTCAGAAGCTCCGCATTGTTGTGAATCACCGCCAGCGGCGTTTTGATCTCATGGGACACGTTGGAGAAAAAGTCGGTTTTCAGGGTTTCAATGCTGCCCAGCTCCTCCACCATCTTATTGAAGTCAGTGATCATCACATCCAGATAATCCTGCCGGTCCATGGTGTGCAGCGGCGGAACATAGACGGAAAAATCCCCCCGGGCCACCTTGGAGGTCGCTTTTGCAAACTCCTTCATCGGCTCCTCATAGTTGCGCTTGACCTGCCAGCGGGTGTACAGCGTCAGATCGGCGGCAACCAGAGCCCAATAAATCATGGGGATGACCGTCTGGACCAGCTCGCTCCAGTGAAGCCGGTTTGCCAGAATCAGAAGGCCCATGTGGACGCCGGACATCAAAAGCAGCGTGCCCCAGAACACCGCGAACAGAGAAATGGGAAACTGGGACTGGCGGACCGTGTTGATGGAAAGGGCGGCTTTCGTTTTCATCGCAGCACCGCCTTATAGCCCAGTCCCCGCACCGTCCTGATCTCAAAGCCGTCGCAGGCGGAGCATTTGTCCCGCAGCTTGGTGATATACACGTCCACCGCCCGCAGGCTGGTATCCGAGTCGATGCCCCAGAATTCATCCATCAGCTGGGCGCGGGAAAACGTTTTATTCGGATAGGACAGCAGCTTATACAGGATATTGAACTCCCTGGTCGTCACCGAAATCTCCGCTCCGTCCACGGATGCGGACATGGCGTCGACGTCCAGCACCAGATTTCCAACGGTCAGCTTCCGGTCCATCTCAATGTTGGTCCGCCGCAGAAGCGCCCGGACCCGGAGCAACAGCTCATCCAGCTCGATGGGCTTGACCATGTAGTCGTCAATCCCAAGCTGGAAGCCCTTCTGCTTGGAGGGCAGGTCGTCTCTCGCGGACATAAACAGAATGGGAATATGCCGGTTGACCCGGCGGACATTTTCCGCGAACGCAAAGCCGTCCACCTCCGGCATCATAATATCGGAGATGATCAGGTCATAGAGATTGTTGTACATCTCATCGTAGGCGTTCTTCGCATTGAGGCAGCCCCGGGCCTGAAAGCCGCTGTCGTTCAGGTACGTGCAGACGATTTGGTTCAGCTTCACGTCATCTTCCAGGACAAGTATTTTAATCATGGAGACCCCTCCGTTTCTCTTTGATGATTCCGTTCTTTCAGCTCTTTGGCAGACTTGCGGAGCATGACAACCGCCGTGGCAAGCACCAGCAGGCAGACGCCGAACCCTGTCAGCGCCGTCATCGTCATGCGGAACTGTTCGCCGCTCTCTT
>JAQXRL010000102.1 GCA_029218505.1 Eubacteriales bacterium
TCCTTCAGGCCGACCAGGGGTGCGATTTGAAGTATCTGTAATAGAAGCGGGCCAAGCCAAACCACCCGTTGAAGGGAAGGTTTGACCTGGCCCTATCCGCCAGATCGCCGGTGGACGCAGGAGGGGGACGCAAGGCCTGACAGCCACAGAATTGTCACGGACAGTCCTCTACGAAAGAAAAACTCCTTTTGTGAAAATGGAGCTGCGGTCTGGCAACTGCATCACGAAAGCAAAAGGCCGTATCTAAGGAATCCCCACCGACACCAGGGCCCCATCCTTTGTGCTTGTATGGAAGAACAGACAAAAGATGGCAGAGCACATCCGACACCCGTTGGACGAAGAGAAGTTGGAAGATCCGATGCGATGTTTGGGAAAGACGATGACCCTTTCAAGGGTGGCAAGGAAGAGCAAGGCCCGTCTTTCACGGGCGGTGAGGGACAAGCCTACGCAGAGGCCAGACCGTTCATACGCCTGCGAGGGCTTTGCCCGCACATGAAAAACTCCCGGCTATGCCGGGGGATCATTATTTTGTTCTTTTTCTCTTGCGCACCCGGAAACGGGTCGATTCACTCCTTCATATTGATTTGGCCGTTCGTGATGCCATCTTTCATGAGGATGCCTCCTCGCTTTATTCTTGCGGTTGCAAAACCACTTTCAGAATGGCTTTGGAGGCCTTTTCCTTTCAGCTCTTTTCTTTTTCCCCGGTTGAACCGGGGGTATTACGCCTTTTCAGCGAACAACAAACAGGCCAAACGATTGGAAATACAGGATTTCCCGGCCGTTTGGCCTGTTTTGTTCGAAGGAATGCTTTTTGATTCTATCTTAGCAGCAATAGAAACGCCCGCAGCAGCAATTGCACAGCCAATACCCCAGGCAGAGATATGTGCAGGGAGAACAATGTACCTGCGGCATATGGAATTCCTGGCCGAAGTCTTGGTAAACGTTTCCGGGCTGCTGAAGCTGATCCAATAGGCGGCGGTATTCCAAATTGTTGGGATCCATTTGCACGGCCCGCCGGGCATGTTCCAACGCGGCGACGCGATTGCCCAGTCCTGCGTTGGCGGCGGCCGAAAGGAAATACCATCTGGCGGTGTGGTTGGCAATGCCGCTTAGCACGTTCAAAGCTTCTCGATAATAGCCGCTGTTGATATAATTGGCGGCGGCCTGCATTTCCGGCGTCTCATATCCCGCCTGGCCGTATCCCGTTTGACCATAACCGCCGCGATTGGCGTATCCGCCTTGTCCGAAGCTGCCCCAGGAGGACTGGCTCCTGCCGGAATACTGTCCGGAATTTCCGCTGCGCTTTTGCTTAATCAGCATGGTATAGGCTTCGTTGATTTCCTTCATCTTCGCTTCGGCTTCCGGAGAAGCGTTGTTCACGTCGGGATGATATTTTTTTGCCAGCTTGCGGTAAGCGGCTTTGATTTCATCGTCGGAGGCGCCCGGGTTCAGACCGAGTACGCGATAGGGATCCTGCACCAAGGGGCTTCCTCCTTTCTGAAAAAGCATTCAGGAAAACCCGACGGGAACAGGATTCCCGCCGGATTCCATCTTCCTTAGAATTCGATTTTCTTTTCGATATATTCCTTCAAATTGGCAATGGCGACCACTTCCTGTTGCATGCTGTCGCGGTCGCGCACGGTGACGTTGCCGGTTTCCAGGGTGTCGAAGTCAATGGTGACGCACAAGGGTGTGCCTGCTTCGTCCTGACGGCGGTAACGCTTTCCAATGGAACCGGTTTCGTCGTATTCCACGCGGAAATACTTGGCCAGCATGGCGTAAACTTCCTTGGCTTTGTCGCCAAGCTTGTTCTTTTGCAGGGGCAATACGGCGGCCTTATAGGGAGCCAGAGCAGGATGCAAATGCAGCACGGTGCGCACGTCGCCGCCGTCGAGTTCTTCTTCGTCGTAGGCATCGCATAGATATGCCAAAACCAGACGATCCACGCCCACGGAAGGTTCCACGCAATAGGGAATGAATTTTTCGCCCGTGGTGGGGTCCAGATATTCCATGCTTTTGCCGGAATGATCGGAATGCTGCTTCAAATCGTAATCCGTGCGATCCGCAACGCCCCACAATTCGCCCCAACCGAAGGGGAACAGATATTCAAAATCCGTGGTGGCTTTGGAATAGAAGGCCAGCTTGTCCTTTTCATGATCCCGCAGCCGCAGGTTTTCTTCCTTCATTCCCAGAGAGAGCAGCCAGTTCCGGCAGAAGGAGCGCCAATAATCAAACCATTCCAAATCCTCGCCGGGCTTGCAGAAGAATTCCAGTTCCATCTGTTCGAATTCCCGCACGCGGAAGATAAAGTTGCCGGGCGTAATTTCGTTGCGGAAGGATTTGCCGATTTGGCAAATGCCGGCCGGCAATTTTTTGCGCGTGGTCCGCATGGCGTTGAGGAAATTGACAAAAATTCCCTGAGCGGTTTCGGGACGCAGATAAATTTCTGCGGCGGAATCCTCGTTTACGCCCTGATGAGTTTTGAACATCAGATTGAATTGACGAATTCCCGTGAAATCCTTCTTGCCGCAAACGGGACATACGATGTCGTGTTCCGCGATGTAGCGTTCCAATTCGGCGTTGGTCCAGCCGTCGCCGGTTTGTTCGCCTTTGGTGAAGTCCTCGATGAGCTTGTCCGCGCGGAAACGGGCCTTGCAGGCCTTGCAGTCCATCAACGGATCGTTGAATCCGCCCACATGTCCGGAAGCAACCCAAACTTCCCGGTTCATGAGAATGGCGCAGTCCAGTCCGGTGTTGTAAGGGCTTTCCTGCACGAATTTCTTCCACCAGGCGCGCTTGATGTTGTTTTTGTATTCCACGCCCAGGGGGCCGTAATCCCAAGTGTTGGCCAAACCGCCGTAGATTTCCGAACCGGCGAAGATGTATCCTCTGTTTTTGCACAGGGCGACCAGCTTGTCCATGGTAAGATTTGACATATGACATCCCTCTTTTGGTCATGATATATCAGAATAGCAGATTTTGGCCGCAATTGCAACAACCTTTCCGTAACTTAATAGGAAAGAAGCGCGCAATGCCACATTTTGGGCCAAAAGAGGGCCGGCGCGCAAACGGCGCTCCGGCTCTTCTGAACGCTTATGACCGAATATCCAGACATGTGATCCACCATCCGTCCTGCCAGACATAGTCTTCCATGCCTGGGGGAGGCTCCGTCTCCATGCGCCCTGGCAGTGCGTAACAAACGCCCGTGATTTGGCCGTCCTCCTGTTGCAGACCGATGGCGGCGCAGGGGTAGCCGCAACCCTTCGGTACGCTGGTGCGGAAAAATATGTAACCTTCAAATTCCGGCATTTCCGGTTCGGACGTTTCCGGTTCCGCCTGTGCGTCGCGGTTTTCATCCTCCGGTTCCGCTTGTGCGCCGTAGGCTTCTGCTTCCGGTTCCGCCGATTCCGTTGATTCCGTCAGGACATCGGGTTCCGCGGCGATTTCCTCCTCGGGGGTACAAAGGAATTCTTCCTGTGTTTCTGCTTCCATGGGCGCGAACTCCAGGACGATTTCCGGCGCGGACGGTTCCGGCAGAGGTTCCGCATCGGCGGCAAATGGGTCTTCTTCGAACAAAGCCGCTTCCTCGTCGGCAGTTTCTGCATTCCCGGATGGTTCGTCCCCGGTTTGCAAAGGGCAGTTTTCTTCCGGAAGCCGATTGTTTTCCGGGCGCAAATCGTCTTCCGGGCGGCTTTCCTCCGCCAGGGATTCGTCTTCCGCCGCGACGTCAGCTTGCAGACTGCTTTCCAATTGAGAGATGGATTGCTCGTCGGATTTGGCGGTGTTTTCGGCCGCTGCCGCATCCGGCAAGGCGGTGACATCGGGGGAATCCTTGTGATACAATCTGCGAACGGCTTCGCGCATGGCGGCCCAATCCACTTGCGCGCTTCGCAGATTTCCGGAAAGCACGATGCCGGCGTCTGGTTCTTCCGGCAATGTGATCAGTACCAATGCGTATTCGTCCATGTCCCGGCCGGAAACGTTGCGCGGGTCAAAATGAAAGCGTCCGGCCGCCTGCCCGCGCGCGTCCCGGCGCAGCGTTCCTGCGTCGGCGGCATACCATCTTCCGTGGCGCATGCCAGCCAGCGTCACATGAGGCACGCCTTCCGTCTGAGGCATAGACGCGTTGACGAACAGATCGCCCATCAGCGTGCGCTGTTCCAGACGCGCATGTCCGGAATATCCGTTGCGCATGGAGCGCAGCATGATCACAGCGCGACGATAGTCATTTCTTTGCATACAATCCCTCCGTTTCTATGGATGCAGATGACGCGGCGCCATGCGGTCATGGCGGCGCATGAGTTCCCGGTAAACTCCGCCGGTTTGAACGGGCTGCGGCTGTATTTCCGGGCGCAGACGCAGGGTGGGCGTGGGAATCCTTTCCACGGGCGCGACGCTTTCCGCACGCATGGGCGCAGGGGCAACGGAACGTATTTCGGGATGCGCCGGACGCGCCGCGGAATGCCGGTTTCCGGCGCGGGCAATTAAATCTCTGGGGTTGGACACAATGATCCCTTCTTTCCGGGCAGACTTCCAATTTCATCTTATGCGGCGGAGGGAATTTGCGTCCGTCGCCGGGAAAAACAGATTTGAAGCAAATTGGATGGGAATGCGGCAAATCCGCGTATGTGGTTCCAATGTGGATTGTGATGCTTGCATATGAATTTTTGGCGCGTATATAGAAAACAAACAGTTTTCGCGGAATGCGGCGATAGGTTTTGACACGCAAATGTATCTGTGCTATAATGAAACCGTATAGGTATGCCATCAGTGGGCATCTTTTGGAACAAAGAGAGGCGGTCAGGCTATGTCAAATGAACTGGACAATCGCCCGAGCATGGATTATTATGAGCTGCGGCGCAGACATGAAATGTATAGGAACAAATCAAGGGCAAATCAGCCCGCCGCAAAGCCGGAATCTCCCGCGAGGAATTCCGTAAATGCGGAAGCGGATTTGCGCAAAGCGCCCCAGCCTGAGGTGGCTGCGCCCGATCCGCAGGAAACGGCTGTGCCTTCCGGCCAGGAAGCGCGGCCTGATCCTGTTGCGGAGGGAGCGTCTCAGGCCCCGGCGCAAACGTCCGATTCAGAAACGCCGCCCGTGCAAATCAAGGGACGCGGCGTGGCGCCCGAAGCAGTGCCGCCGGAACAGGTGGACGCGCCGGAGGATTTTCCGCCGGACGACGACGGAAACGATTATTCCGACGACGAATATGACGGCGAGGAGTATTCGGATGAGGAAGAGGCGGAAGGAAATCCCAATCCGTTCCAATCGTTTATAGAAATTTTTGGCGAAATGAAGGGCTTCTTTGCGAAGCACGTGGGCGAAAAAATTTTGGCGTATCGCGCAAAGAAAAACCAGGAAGAGCCGGAAGAGGACGCGGAAGAGGATGCCTTCGCGGACGATGTCGAGGATTTGCAGCCCGAAAGCGCGGCGGAAGAAATCTCTCGGGAAATGTCCGCAGCGGATTCCGTGTCCGTAGAGGATGTTCCGCTTGCCGCCGATTCCGAGGAAGCGCCCGATGCGGAAATTGCCGATGTGGTGGATGTGGCCGGAGCGGCGGATGTCCAAAGCGCGGCCTCGGCGCGGGAAGGTTCGCCTCAGACGGAAGCGTTCCGGGCGGCGGACGAGGATGTTGAAGAATACGATGAATTCGTGGACGAGGCCGATGCAGACGCGGACACGAAGGAAAGCATCATCGCGCGCGTGAAGGAAAAAATGTATGGCCTGTTCCAGAAAGGCGGCGAGCCGGAAGACGACTTTGACGAAGACGGGAGCGAGGACGACGAGCCGGCGGAGGAGGAAGAAAAGCCTGCTTATGTGCCGCGCGGCGCGCTCAGTTTTTTGAACAAACAGGACGATTTTGACGAGGACGATGACGACGAGGAACCGGATGACGAGGATCTGAACCAGGAGGAAGAGGATCAGGAGGACGGCGAAGAAGACGAAGAAAGCGGTTTTGCAAGGTTTATGTCTTTGTTTATACAGCGCATAGACGATGAAAATCCGGATTCAAGCGACGATGCGGACGAGGAAACAGGCGATAGCCTTTACAATGACGAAGGAGGACAATTCATGGACGAGCTGAACAAAGTCTCTACCAAAATGACGGAAGAAATGGCGCAGGGGCTGAATACAGCCGGTATGACGCGGCGAGAGCGCAGGGAGCTTGCGGAGCGCATGGCTGCGCAGTCGGCGCAGAAGGAGACGGTTCAGGAACCCATGGCAGCGGAAATTCCTGCGGCGGAGCAGGAGCCTGTGACGGCTGCGCCGGTATCCGTGCCCGAAACGGAGCCTGTGGTGGAACAGCCACAGGCGGAAACGCCATCTGCGCTGGACGCGACGGATGAGCCGACTCGCGCGTTTCGGCCGCTGCAGCGCGGGCAGTCCTTGGACAACCTTGACGCGCTGTTTGGCGATGACGAGCCAGAAGAAAAGGAAGAAAACCAGAAGCCAGCGAAAAAAGGTCTGTTTGGCCGGAAAAAATCCCGCGACGAAGATGACGACGAGGACGACGAAGAGGAAGAAGACGACGAAGAAGAAAAACCCGTAAAAAAAGGTTTTTTTGGTCGCAAAAAGTCCCGCGACGAAGATGACGACGAGGACGACGAGGAAGAATCCGACGCGGATGACGGGGAGGACGAAGAAGAGGAAGAAGAAAAACCCGTGAAGAAGGGCTTCTTTGGCCGGAGGAAATCCCGCGACGATGACGACGAAGAGGACGAAGAAGAAGACGAGGATGACGAGGATTACGACGACGAGGAGGACGAAGAAGAGGATCGCAGGACGCGTCGTGGCCGCAAGTCCCGTTATGACGAATATGATGACGACGAAGAAGACGAATATGACGATGATGACGAATATGATTACGACGATGACGATGCGCCATCCTTTGGACATTATTTGTTGGGCTTCTTAAAGACGGTGGCGGCGATTCTCGTAGTATTGCTGCTGGCAGTAGCAACGCTCAACGTGCTGGATTACTACGATATGGGGCCGGTGGAATCCATGCGGGGCAATGTTCGCAACGTCTCGCCAGGGGTGTTCGATACGTTGTTCCCGTCTTCTGCGATGAAACACGCTGCGGAACTTCAGAATGACCTTTCCTCGGAAGAGAATTCGGGTCTGTCGGAGACGGGCGGGGAACAGACGCCGGCGGGAGACGCGGATCATGGTGAAGGCGGACAGGACGGCAATGACGTGGTAGGCTGATCACCGGGAACGCAAGGGTTGGAACAAAACGAGGCGGCTACTGTGCCGTGTGACGGAGCGCTTTGCCGTGCACCACGGCAGAGCGCTTTCGTATCGGTTTTCCAGTGGATGTTTTGGAGAGGATGAGGAGCTTTGGCCAAGTCCAGGCGAAAAAGGAAGCGCGCGGATCGGGGCATGGTGGTGTTTTGCAGCGTGTTGGTTTTGCTGCTGGTGGTCGTTGTAGCGCTGTTGTTTGCAAGCCTCGTGGAAAAACGGCGGGGAGACGATAAGACCGCTTTGGCGCAAGGGACGGTGGCGCCGTTGCAGTCGCCCGTGGAAACACAATGCCCAACGCCTTCTCCCACACCGGTGATCACGGCCACGCC
The DNA here is from genome assembly GCA_029218505.1 of Eubacteriales bacterium. Classification (GTDB taxonomy): domain Bacteria; phylum Bacillota; class Clostridia; order Christensenellales; family Aristaeellaceae; genus SUG1456. Next base: position 7,576 of record JAQXRL010000102.1, read on the forward strand.
AGAACCTACGCCCGGGCCAGGTTCCTGGGAGATTGCCCGGGTGGTATCCCAGGCGGATCCAGACGGCCAGGAGAAACTCACGATTGACACGCGGGTGTATCGGGAGGATACATTGCTGGAGAAGGGCGAATATGCGGCCGAAGAACCGATTTTCTTCGGCACAGGGGATGAATATACCCAATTAGAAGGCATTACGACCTTTCGGGGAAGCAATTATCGGGATCGCGCTTCTTATGGCAGCATCGGCGGCGCGCCTTCTCAATTGAAAATCGTCTGGTCGGCAAGGGTGGGCGAGATTGACGAATGGAGCGGCGTCGGCTGGACGGGACAGAGCTCCATTGTGCGTTGGCCTTCCGAAACCGTGCAGATCATGAACATCTATCCGGAGAAAAAAGCCAAGCCGGGCCTTACGGAAGTGATTTATGCCACGCTGGATGGGAAAATTTATTTTCTGGATCTGGAGGACGGCACGCCGACCCGAGACCCCATCAACATTGGCGCGCCGATTAAGGGAAGCCTTACGGTGGATCCCAGGGGCTATCCGCTGTTGTACTGCGGGCAAGGCATTGACGAGGTCAACGGCCATGATGTGGAGATCGGCACGCGGGTATTCAGCCTGATTGACGGCAGCGTGTTGCACTTCATCGACGGAAGGGATTCCAAGGCAATTCGCCGTTGGTATGCGTTCGACTGTTCGCCGTTGGTGGATGCGGAAACAGATACGCTGCTGCAGCTGGGGGAGAACGCCATTGTGTATTTGGTGAAGTTAAACACGAAATACGATCCTGTGGCCGGCACGATTTCCATTGATCCGGAAACGGTGCGCTATTTGTTCAAGACCAACGTATCGAAGCGCCCCGGCATGGAAAACTCCCTGGCAATCTACAATCATTATGCCTATTTCGGCGATAATTCCGGGTTTATTCAATGCCTGGATTTGAACACGCTGACGCCCCAGTGGATCGCGTATTCCGGAGACGACATAGATTCCACCATGGTCATTGAGGAAGAGGCGGCGAACCAGGTGGCGATCTATACGGCCAATGAGCTGGATCTTCGGGGGAACAGCGGCAATATTCAAATTGCGAAGTTTGACGCCTTGACCGGCGAACAGCTTTGGGAATACGAAGTGTATTGCAAAACATATGGGGATACCAACGGCGGCGCGTTTGCCACGCCCGCGTTGGGAAAGGGTTCCCTGAATGCGATGATATATTTCAGCATCGCGCGCACGGAGGATGGCGGCACGCTGTTTGCGCTGGAAAAACAAACTGGCAATCTGGTGTGGAAGCGGGATTTGAAGAAATTCGGCTGGTCCAGTCCCGTGTGCGTATATGACGACAGCGGCAAGGGATATGTCATTGTAGGCAATTCCGCAGGCTATTTGAAGCTGCTGGACGGACTTTCAGGGGAACTGATTTGCGAAGTAGACGTGGGGAGCAATATGGAGGGTTCGCCTACGGTGTTCGACGATACATTGGTGATCGGAACTCGTGGGAATCGGATCCTGGGCATAAAGATTCAATAGGGGAGGACTCCGCATGAAGTACATAGTGGCGTTGGACCAGGGAACCACCAGTTCCCGCGCGGTAATCTTTGATGCCAACGGCGAGATGGTGGCGTCTCATGGCATGGAGTTTCGTCAAATTTACCCTAAACCCGGCTGGGTAGAGCATGATCCCCAGGACATTCTGGACAGCCAGATGCAGTCGCTGAAGACGGCGGTAGAGCGCAGCGGTATTCACGTTCAGGACATTCAGGCCATCGGCATTACCAACCAGCGGGAAACGACGCTGCTGTGGGAACGCGCCACGGGAAAACCGTTGTGCAACGCCATCGTCTGGCAATGCAGACGAACGGCTCCCTTGGTGGAGCGTTTGAAGAAGGACGGGCTTGGAAACACGGTTCGGGACCGCACGGGATTGGTTCCGGACGCATATTTTTCCGGAACGAAGCTGCAATGGATGCTGGACGCGATTCCCAACGCCAGAGAACGCGCGGCGCGGGGCGAATTGTGCTTTGGCACGGTGGATTCCTTCCTGGTATACCATCTTACCGGAGGCAAGGTGCACGTAACGGATGCGACCAATGCCGCGCGCACCATGATGTACAATATCTTTGAACAGAAATGGGACGAATTGCTGCTGCGGGCAATGAACATTCCGGAACAGCTTCTGCCCCAGGTGGTGGATTCTTCCCAGGTGGTGGGCATGCTGGACAAGTCGATTCTGGGGCGGGAAATTCCCATCGCGTCCCTGGCGGGAGATCAGCATGCGGCGCTGTTCGGTCAGGGTTGTTTTGAGCCAGGCATGTGCAAAAATACATATGGAACCGGCTGCTTTGTGCTCATGAATACGGGCAGCCATCCGGTGAAGTCTCAGCACAATTTGATTACCACCATTGGCTGGCGCATTGACGGACAGCCAAGATATGCGCTGGAGGGCAGTGTGTTTGTGGGCGGCGCAGTGGTGCAGTGGCTGCGGGATGAGATGAAGCTGGTAGACAGCGCGTCGCAAACGGAGCAAGTGGCGTTGTCCGTGCGGGACAATGGCGGCGTCTATTTGGTGCCTGCCTTTACCGGCCTGGGCGCGCCGCATTGGGATATGTACAGCCGGGGAACCATTGTGGGCCTGACCCGCGGCACGGGACGCGCCCATATCGTCCGCGCCGCGTTGGAATCCATCGCTTATCAGTCCGCAGACGTGTTGGAAGCCATGGCGGGAGATTCCGGCATGAGAAGCGTGGGACTGCGGGTGGACGGCGGAGCCAGCGCCAACAACTTCCTGATGCAATTTCAGGCGGATATTTTGGACATGCGCGTATATCGCCCCAAAGTGACAGAAACCACGGCCATGGGCGCTGCTATGCTGGCGGGCAGGGCGGTAGGCCTGTGGAACGACGCGCAATTGCGCACGCTGATGCAGCCGGATCGTGAGTTTGTGCCGTCCATGGACGACGCGCAGCGCATGAAACTTCGCCGCCAATGGCAGCGCGCCATTGAACGCAGCAAAGGCTGGGAAGAAGAGGATTAAGCGAACTGCGCCAGAGATAGGGCAGAAAACGTGCCCGCGCGCAGAATCGTCGAACCAGCGCGCAAATGGTTCTATCTCCCGCGAAACATGCATGAATTTTATCGCTTTCGGGCAAACTTTGTCCCGGAGGCGATGTCATGTTTGGCAAAAACACGGCGTATTGTTTTTTGACGGGCGCAGTGGGATATCCTGCGTTGGAACTAATCGTCCGAGGACGCACCCATTGGTCCATGGCCTTGGCAGGCGGCATCTGCCTGGCAGGCATTCATCGCATCAATCAGCGCATGCATGGGAAAAAACTGGCGCTGCGCGCCGCTGCAGGCGCTTTGCTGATTACAACGGTGGAATTTGCGGTGGGCCTCATGGTAAACTGTGCTCTTGGATGGAACGTGTGGGACTATTCCGACAGGCCGCTGAATCTTCTGGGACAGGTGTGCCCGTCGTTTACAGGCATTTGGTTTGGATTGTGTTTGGGGGCGTTTGCCGTGTTGGACAGAATCGAGGAGCATGGGAAAAATGTTGCACAAAATGCATAAATGTGACAAAAGTGTGCTGATATTGTGCGGAATGCACGGGAAAGGTTGATTTTGTTGCCGGTCTGCGGTATAATAACGAAAGCTACGAATGTAGAAATCGCCATATGAGGAGGCGACTGCATCATGAAGAAAAAGTTTTGGATGCTCGCGGCGCTGTTGATGACGTTGACGGCGTTTTTTGCGTGTGCGTTTGCGGAAGATAGCATTTCCACAACGGTGACGATGCGCGTGTCAAAGCTGACGCAGGATGCGATTGTGAATGCAGGAGAAGATCTTTCCATTGAAATCAACGTGTCCGGCGTGGAACCGGCAAGATATCAATGGTATTTTGAAGACGAGGCCATTGAGGGCGCAGACCAGCGGGTGTACAACCTGGTAAACGCAGGCTTGGAGGACGCGGGCGTGTATCGCTTGGATGCCTTTGACGAAAGCGGCAAAATGCTTCTGAGCATGGACGTGTCTGTACGCGTGGTGGATGATCGCGTGCCCAAGTCCGGCGACGATTCCCGGCCTGTGGCTGCGGCGGCAATGGGCTTGATTGCGTTGGCAGGCTTTGCGGCGATCAGCCTGCGCCGCGACAGAATCTAACCGGTGCGCATTGGCTTGGTCGCCCAACGGCAGACCGCCATCAATCGTCCCGGAGGTCATTTGGTTTGACCTCCGGGCTTTTTTGAGGCGCAGGAATCGTGCGCTTGCGATGCCATTTCGCGCGTCATGATCCGCAGCCCCCACCGGCATGGGGCAAAAAAATACAGAAAAACAGCGCGTGTATGTTGGATGATTCGCGGAAAAGAATTGGAGAGTTTCATGTCAAGTCTATTTGAATTTGAATTGTTGCATGTATGTAAACAAACGGGGGCCCGGCGCGGCAGACTGCACACGCCCCATGGCGTCATTGAAACGCCCGTGTTCATGCCGGTTGGCACCCAGGCCAGCGTAAAGACCATGTCTCCGGACGAACTCAAGGCGGATGGCGCGCAGATTATCTTGTCCAACACGTACCATTTGCATTTGCGTCCCGGGGAAGAATTGGTGCGCAAGGCGGGCGGTTTACATGGCTTTATGAACTGGGACCGTCCCATTCTTACCGACAGCGGCGGGTTTCAGGTGTTTTCCCTGGCAGGCTTGCGCAAAGTGCGAGAGGAAGGCGTAGAATTCCGTTCCCATTTGGATGGCAGCAAGCATTTCTTTTCGCCGGAAAGCGTCATGCATATTGAAGAAGCCTTGGGCGCGGACATCATGATGCAGTTTGACGAATGCTCCGCGTATCCATGTGATGAGCATCAGGCCAAGGAGGCCATGTATCGCACGCTGCGTTGGCTGGAACGTTGCATGAAGGCCAAGACGCGGGATGATCGCGCGTTGTTTGGCATTGTGCAGGGGGCGTTCTCCGGAAAATTGCGGATGGAATGTGCCCGCGAAATGGCAAAGCTGGACTTGCCTGGCTTTGGCATCGGCGGGCTTTCCGTGGGCGAACCCAAGGAAATTATGTACGAAATGCTGGATCTTCTGAATCCAATCATGCCATGGGACAAGCCCAGATATCTCATGGGAGTGGGTTCGCCGGATTGCCTGGTGGAGGGCGTCCTGCGAGGCGTGGATATGTTTGATTGCGTTCTGGCAACCCGTGTGGCGCGCAACGGCACCGTGTTTACCCGGGACGGGCGCCTGGTGGTGCGCAATGCAAAATATGCGGAGGATTTTTCGCCGCTGGACGCCGAATGCGATTGCTATGCATGCCGGAATTTCACGCGGGCATACATCCGCCATCTGTTTAAGGCGGGAGAGATTTTGGCGTTGCGGCTGAACAGCATTCACAACATCCGTTTCCTCACCTGGATGATGGAACAGATGCGCCAGGCCATAGAGCAGGATCGTCTGGGCGATTGGACGGAAGAGTTCTACGGACGGCATGGGCGTGGGAATTGGTAGAAACAGAAAAATTTTACATGCGTGACAAATATTCAAGTTGTAATTCCGAAATTCATGGGGTATAATGAATTGGTGTATACAGAGATTAGAAGGTAAAGGGGATTTGGAGATGCTATTGAAGATTTCTGGAAGCTGCATGCTGTCTGCATTGGCGGAACAGGTTACGGGCGCGTCGGACGCGGGAACCACAACGGCGGCAGGTGCCGGCGAGATGGTCAGCATGATCATTATGATGGTTGCCATGGTTGCTATTTTCTATTTTCTGCTGATTCGTCCCCAGAAGAAGAAGGACAAGGCTGTAAAGAACATGCTGGCTGCGCTGAAGGTTGGCGATCGCGTTTGCACGATTGGCGGCATTTACGGCACGATCAGTGCTTTGCGGGATGACACTGTGACCCTCACCGTGGGCGCACAGCAAAATTCCATCGTGTTTGCCCGCTGGGCGATCCGCAGCGTGGAAGACGCCACGACGGAAAACGACGCAGAACCTGCGATTTGACGTGAAGACATCAAAATCCCCGTTTGCCTC
>JAQXRL010000103.1 GCA_029218505.1 Eubacteriales bacterium
TTCCAGACCTGATTCTGAAGATATTCGTCCAGCCCCGCGCCGGAGAGGTCGGGGCGGAAGATCAGGCAGCTGCCCGAGCCGCAGGCCTCGGTGCTAAGGTAGCAGAAGCCGTCGCCCGCGCCGCTGGAAAAGTCGAAAGTGAAATGCGCGCCGCTGACCTCCTCGGTAAGCCCGATCACCGGATTTGAAGCGGAAAGATCGTAGATTTCGTCGTTCAGCGACACCGACCAGGCGATCTGGCTGCGCATCAGCTCCACCGGGAACGTACCCGCAGAGGGCCAGCACACCCGCTCCCACTGGGCGTCGGTGTTTCCCTCGTCCACAGCGTACATCGCCACATAGCTCATGCCGCTTTCGGCATTGGCCAGGCCGAAGCCCGTCTCCGCCATGGCGGGGTTCAGCAGCCAGCGCCGGTGCCCCTGCACGGAAAGGTTCATCGAGCCGTCGTCCCGGGCGAAGTATTCCACGCCGTCCAGCAGAATCTCCGCGCGCTTCCAGTTGAACTTCGCCAGGTTGCCCTGGCTGGTTCCCAGCAGCGCGGATTCATAGAGCGCGTCGTCCATCTGCGCGGGCTGATCGGGGCTGTGGCTGATTTCATCGTTGGCGGCCAGCAGCAGCGCGGCGTTCTGGCTGCGCAGGCTGTAGAGGGGACTGCGCGTCACCGGATTCAGCCCGGCGATCCAGCGCAGGAAGTTCAGGTAGTCCAGCGCCTCCTGCTGGGCGGCCTCGGTGAGGCTGCCCACCGAGGTGCAGCCGATGGGATCGGGATCCTCGGCGTAGGGGGACTCCCCGCTGCGGCGGTCTACGATTTCCCGGTAGGCGGAGCGCAGCTCGTCGCGGGAGACGGCGCAGGCGCTGGAAAGGCACAGCGCCGTTGCCAGCAGCAGGCAGATCAGGCGTTTGGTCATGACAAATGGGCACGGCAAATTAACAAATGCAGCCGGCGTGCAGGTCAGATTTTCACTGCGTCAACGTTAAAATAGGAAATTATACATTACTTTCGCCAGAAAAAGGTCAATTTCCTTTGAAAAAGGGCTTTTCAAACGCGCGGTTTTCTGTTAAAATGAATACACTAGCGAATTTCTGTCGCATAATAAACAGGGGGAATATGCTTATGAAAGATTACCAGGCCGAGAATATCCGGAACATTGCCGTTGTGGGCCACGGCAGCGAAGGCAAGACCACCCTGGTGGAAGCGCTGCTTTATACTGCGGGCGTGATCGATCGTCAGGGCCGCGTTGAAGACGGTACAACCACCACGGACAGTGACCCCGAAGAAATCAAACGCCAGATTTCCATCAGCGCGGCAATTGCACCGCTGGAGTGGAAGGATAAAAAAATTAATTTTATCGATGTTCCCGGCTATTTTGACATGGCAGGGGAAATGGTCGGCCCGATGGCCGTAAGCGAAGCCGCGCTGATTACCGTGGGCGCCGTGTCCGGCCTGAACGTGGGCGCGGAAAAAGCATGGGCAATGTGTGATAAGCACCAGAAATCCCGCATGGTGGTTATCAACCAAATGGATCGCGAAAACGCCAACTTCAAAAAGGCGCTTGGAACGCTGACCGACAAATACGGTTCCAATATTGCACCCATCGAGGTTCCCATTATTGAAGGCGGCAAGTTCACCGGCGTGGTTTGCGTGTTGGAAAACAAGGCGTTTATCGGCGAAGGCAAAACGTTGAAGGAAGTTCCCATTCCGGATTCCGTGTCCAGCGACGTGGAAGCCGCCCGCGAAGCCATTATGGAAGCGGCCGCCGGCGCAGACGACGCGTTGATGGAAAAGTATTTCGAGGAAGGCGAGCTGGCTCCGGAAGAGATGATGCACGGCCTGCGCAAGGGAATCAACGACGGCACGGTAATTCCCGTGGTGTGCTGCTCCTCCATTACCCGCGTCGGCCTGGCCAAGCTGTTGGACAATGTGATTGAACTGATGCCCTCTCCCGCGGGCAGAACCATAGAGGGCGTGAATCCCAAGACCGGCGAAGCGGAAGAACGGGTGTGCGCGGACGATCAGCCCTTCTCCGCCCGGGTGTTCAAGACCCTGGCCGACCCCTTTGTGGGCAAGCTGAGCCTTTTGAAGATCACTTCCGGCGTGCTGACCAGCGCAACTGCGTTGTACAACGTCAACGCGGAAAAGACGGAAAAGCCCGGTACGATTTATCTTCTGCGTGGCAAGAAGCAGACCACGACGGAAAAGGTTGTGGCAGGCGATATTTGCGCGTTGGCAAAATTGACCACTGTCGCCACGGGAAACACGCTGTGCGATCCCGGCAAGCCCGTGAAGTTTGACGATCTGGAGTTCCCGGCGCCCTGCATTTCCATGGCGGTATATGCAAAGAAGGCCGGCGAGGAAGACAAGATCTTCTCCGGTTTGGCCCGCTTGATGGAAGAAGACCCCACCATCAAGATTGAGAAGAATGTGGAAACCACCGAGACGCTGCTTTCCGGCATGGGCGAGCTGCACATTGAAGTAATCGCCAAAAAGTTGGCCAGCAAGTTCGGCGCAGATTGCCTGCTGCAAAGCCCCAAGATTCCGTATCGCGAATCCATTCGCAAGAAAATTGACGTGCAGGGACGCCATAAGAAGCAGTCCGGCGGACATGGACAGTTCGGCGACGTATGGATTGAGTTCCGTCCCAACGACGATCCCAACGACACGGAATTCCATTTCGAAGACGCGGTTGTGGGCGGCGTTGTGCCCCGCAACTTCATTCCTGCGGTGGAAAAGGGCTTGCGCGACAACATCAAGCACGGCGTGTTGGCGGGCTATCCCGTGGTTGGTTTGACGGCCAAGCTGCACGATGGTTCCTATCACCCGGTGGATTCTTCCGAAATGGCGTTCAAGACAGCCGCCCGCATCGCCTTTAAGAAGTTGGTGGATGCCAGCCCCGTGCTTCTGGAGCCGATTTATTCCGTGCGCGTGCTGGTGCCGGATGAGTACATGGGCGATATCATCGGCGATATGAACAAGCGCCGTGGACGCATCATGGGCATGAATCAGGAAAACGGCTTGCAGTGCGTTACGGCAGAAGCGCCCTTGGGTGAGTTGTTTAAGTACGCTACGGATTTGCGTTCCATGACGCAGGCGCGCGGCTCTTTCACCATGCAGTTCGAGCGTTATGAAGAAGTTCCTGCCGCCGATGCCAAGAAGATCATCGAAAACGCAAAGCAGGAAGAAGAAGACGAAGAGTAATTTCATTTGGGATTCCCGGCAAAGCGACAGGATGTATGTCCTGTCGCTTTAGACTGTCGCAAAACGCAGGGAGAGCACGAGAGGACTTCGGGCCTCTTCAATGCCAATCGTGGCCGGCGGCGTGTACGGCGGCCACGGGCGCGGATTTCTCCAGGGAAAAAATCGCAACCGTGCAGATTTTGCGGCTGGAATCCGCGGGATTTCAGCAAAATCAAAAAGACTTTTTGGACAAGCTCAAGCGACAGGATGTATGTCCTGTCGCTTTGCGTATGAAAGAAAACCGGAACAAAACGCGAAACGGATGCGTCCAAATGGCAACAAAACGGGAGGAAAAGACCATGAGAAGAACCTTGATTCTCTTGCTGTGCCTTGCAATGTTGTGCGCGTCCGCTGGCGCGGAGGCGACGCAGACAGGAAACGCGTTGGGGCTGAAGATTCTGCAATCCATGTATGCTCAGGAGGGGAATGCGCTCGTTTCGCCAACCAGTCTGGCGCTGGCGTTGAACATGGCGGCGGCTGGAGCAAAAGGAGATACCCTGACGGAATTGAACGGATTGCTGAATGTGGAGGCGTTGGATCTGTCCGGCGTTTCTGCGTGGATGGACGCCTTGGATCAGGCCGGCGTGAAGGTTGCAAATGCAGGCTTTGTGGCGGACGGTCTTTCTTTGCAACAGGAATATGTGGAAACGCTGGAACAAGCGATGGCCGCCCAATGGTTTTCCATGCAGCCGGATGCGACAGAACAGGTCAACGAATGGGTGAAGGCGCATACGGACGGACTGATTGATCAGCTTTTCCGGGAAATACCGCAGGAGATCTCCATGATGCTGGTGAACGCGATTGCGCTGGAAGCGGATTGGGCGCTGCCCTTCCGGAAGGAAAGCAGCGCCGCGGATGTGTTCCACAGCCCGACGGAAGATGTTGAAACGGAATTTATGCACATGAAGGCAAATTTGCCTTATGGCGAAGCGGAGGGCGTTCAATTTTTGCGCCTGGACTATCTGGAAGGCGATTTGGCAATGTATATTGCGCTTCCCCAAGCAGGCGGCATGGAAGAAGCGTTGAAAGACCTGGTGGAGCATGGGCTGGATTGGTTCGCACCGCTGAGCGAACCCAAAAAAGTGGAGCTTTCTTTGCCGAAGATGGACTTGGAAAGCAATGAAAGCCTGATGGACGCGCTGAAAGCGCTGGGCATGACCGTTTCTTCCAGCGATGCGGCGGATTTTTCGGGAATGAGCCAGGAGCCGTTATACATTGCCGATGTGCGCCAGGCTGTACGCGTGCAGGTGGACGAAGAAGGCACAAAAGCTGCCGCTGCCACGGCCATCGGAATTGCCACGGCCAGCGCGCCGGTTCCGGAAGAAATTGTGGAAATGAACGTCAACCGTCCGTTCATCTTTGCCATTGCGCAGAAGCAGACCGGTACGATTCTGTTTGCCGGAGCGGTAAACAATCCTCAGAATTAACACGAACGTGCGGATGAAATTTACGTCATCGCCCTATAATGCTGCCAATGGGTTCCTTTAATCCAATCCTGTGAGGTTGGCAAGGCGCTTGACGGAATGGAATGCAGCAATGTTTTGCATGCCTTCGCCTTGCTGGCGAAGGCATTTTTGTATGCGAAAATGGACCAGAACCACAAAAAGAACCTGTGGTTCGCAAATTTTTTGCGAAAGGAGTTCCGCAATGGGCAAGAAGGCGTTGATCATGGATGACAAGCAGGTGCAGCGGGCGCTTGTACGCATGGCGCACGAGATCATTGAACGCAACAAAGGCGTATCGGACGTATGTCTTGTGGGAATTCGAACCCGCGGCGAACCCCTTGCAAAAATGCTTGCAGAGGCAATATGCGCAATTGAGGGCGTACAGCTTCCGGTGGGTACGGTGGATATTACATTTTACCGGGACGATCTGACGCACATTACGAAGGAACCTACGCTCAACCGGACGGATATCCCTTTTGACGTAAACGGCAAATGCGTGGTGCTGGTGGACGACGTGCTGTATACGGGACGCACCGCCCGCGCCGCCATGGACGCGCTCATGGACGTTGGCCGCCCCAAGCGGATTCAATTGGCCGTGGTGACGGATCGCGGGCATCGCGAATTGCCCATTCGCGCGGATTTTGTCGGGAAGAATATTCCAACGTCTCAAAGCGAGTTTATCCGGGTGAACGTGCAGGCGGTGGATGGCGAAACCAGCGTCTGGCTGTGGCAGGCGGAGCGCGCTGAAGCATAACCGCCGCCACCAGGAAACGGAAGAGGATCAAAAACAGAGAGGATGGTTTCTCATGTCTGATCAGGGAATTCGTGATGCCAGGAAATTGGGTATGCCGAAGATGTTGTTGTTGGGCTTCCAGCACATGTTCGCCATGTTTGGCGCGACGGTGTTGGTGCCGGCGCTGACCGGTCTGTCCGTGTCCGCAACGCTGTTGTTTGCAGGCTTGGGCACGTTGCTGTTCCATTTTCTCGCAAAGGGCAAGGTTCCTGCGTTTCTGGGCTCTTCTTTCGCCTTTATTGGTGGCTATCACGCCGTGAATGCTCTGGTGGGCAACACGGAAGCGCTCAACTGGATTCCCTATGCCGGGGTTGGCGTGATCTGTGCCGGCCTTCTGTATGTGATCCTGTCGGCACTGTTCCGGGCGTTTGGCGCCAAGGCGGTCATGCGTTATTTCCCGCCCATCGTTACCGGCCCGGTGATTATTTGCATCGGCATGACGTTGGCCAATTCTGCCATCAACAATTGCTCCGCAAACTGGTGGATCGCCCTGCTGGCCATTGCCATTGTGGTGGTGTGCAACATTTGGGGCAAGGGCATGATTAAGATTATTCCCATCCTGCTGGGCGTGGTGGGTTCTTACGCGGTGGCGGCGCTGTGCGGCCAGCTGGATCCCGCAAAGGTTGCAGCCATTGCGGATGCAAAATGGCTGGGCGTGCCCTTCCATATGAAGGATACCGTGTTCTCTCTGTTTGGAAATTGCGATCTGGGCATGCTGGGAAGCGCCATCATCACCATGATGCCCATTGCGCTGGCCACCATGGTTGAGCATATTGGCGATATGTGCGCCATCTCCTCCACGGTGGGCGAAAACTTCATTGCCAAGCCGGGCCTGCACCGCACGCTGTTGGGCGATGGTCTGGCCACTGCCCTGGCCGCCATGTTCGGCGCGCCAGCCAACACAACCTATGGCGAAAACACCGGCGTGTTGGCGCTGACCAAGGTGTATGATCCCCGGGTCATTCGCATTGCAGCCGTGCTGGCCGTGATCTTCTCCTTCTGCCCGAAGTTTGCCGCGCTGGTTTCTGCAATGCCCACCGCCACCATCGGCGGCGTGTCTCTGATTCTCTACGGAATGATTTCCGCCGTCGGCGTGCGCAACGTGGTGGAAAATCAGGTGGATTTCACCAAGAACCGCAACGTCATTATTGCGGCGCTGATCATGAGCCTGTCCCTGGGCATTACGTTCAGCAGCAATGGCGCGTTGGTGTTGGGCCCCATCAGTCTGTCTGGCCTGGCGGTAGGCGCCATCGTCGGCATTTTGCTCAATGCGATTCTGCCGGGCAACGATTATGAGTTCGGCAAGAACGAAGTGGGCGATACGGCCGTAAACTTCAAGGTTTGATCTTCCCGAAGAAGGCAGCCTCCCATCCATGCGGTGGGAGGCAGCCTTTTCTGTTCGCCGAATCGGCGTACCTTCCGGTTCAACAGGACGTCACGAAGAAAAGCGGGAACAAAGGACATGGAGCCAGATTGCAGATGGGACTCTATCCCCGAAAGAAGGATTTGCGAAGCGCGTGGTGAACCCTCGTTTCAACGCCTTCTAAAGAGGGGGTCCACAGGGGATACGCCCTGATTTCCTGCGCAAAAGCCAGCATTTGTTTCCGAAATAAACCGAAAGCGGCATGTGCGATGCCGCTTTCTCAGCTTGTCAAAAGACGTTTTGCCAAGCTGGCGGACGGGGAAGCAAGCTCCTCCGCCACGGCCCCCCTCTCCGGATTTTGCTGGAATCCTGGGGATTCCGGCCGCAAAATCCGCAAGGCAGCGATTTTTCCAGGGCAAAATCAGTACCCGTGGTTGCGTACACGCCGCCGGCCACAATTGGAATTCGAGAGGCAGCCCTCCGTGTTTTCCCTGCGTTCTCTGACCGTCTGTGAAAGCGGCATACGCGATGCCGCTTTCTATTTGTTTGCAGACTTTTTTATTGCAAAGCGCATTCAATGGCCTTTGCGGCGAAAACCGCGGTGCCCGGGCCGCCCGCCTTGTCAATGTTGTCCTTCATGTCGCCGTCCGCAGCGTACATGGCTCCAAGGCTCGAGAGAATCTGCGGCGTGCAGTGGTAATAGTTTTGCGTGATGTATTGCTGCAGCGCCTCTACCGTCTCGCGCGCTTCCGCGCTCTGTGGCGGCAAATGCTTCAACGCGCCGAAGCGGACGAAAATCTCCATCAGTCCTTCGTCAATGCGCTTTTGTTCGTCCTCTTTGCGCCCCTGCGCCTTTTCCTCAAATTCCCGATAAGCGTCGGTCTTTCCCCACAACGCCTTGGCCTGTGCCGCGTAAGAATCTATTTTGCTGGTGTCGAATGCAGAAAAATCCATGTTGTTAACCCCCGTAAGCTGTATTCCACGGGCAAAAGAAATCAGCTTCGTGATGCGCTCTTTTTGCAGCTTGAGCAACGCGATTTGCTGTTCCAGCGCCTGTTCTGGGCGAAAGTTCGGGCTTTCCAGAATCCGCCGGATCTCTTTCAGCGGAAAGCCCAATGCTTTGAACAGCAAAATGGTTTGCAGCCGCGCCAGCGCCGAGTCGTCATACAGTCGATATCCCGATTCGGAAACCCTGCTTGGCCGGAGCAGCCCGATGGAGTCATAGTAGTAAAGCGCGCGTATACTCACGCCCGTCTGTTTGCTGATCTCGTGCACTGTTTGCATGCGTCATTCCTCCCGTGTGCATTCAGTATAAACCATGACGTAAGGGAAGAGTCAAGCCCTTTTCAAAAATTTTTGCATCCTGTTCCGTCGCGGGAACGCGCAGGCACAATCCATCCAAAAAGAAGCAAGGAAGCAGCCTTGCGGTTGCTTCCTCAACGCGTTACCGGGATACGCCGGCAAGAACGCTGTCCGGCACGCGGCCAACTTCCACGTTGTCCTGCTTGCGGTTTTGCAGGGTGGGAATGGGGTTGGGCGCGGTTTCCCAGCGATAATCCTGACCCTTTTCGCGAATATGATCCGCAATCACGGAGTGGCTCAGCACAGAATTGACATCGCGGTTGATGTGATTCTGATAGCAGAAGAAATCGGATTCCGGCTTCAATTCGTCAATGGAACCGTAACTTTCCCGAACGGCGGTGAGCTGTACGGAGGAAGCAAGCACGCCACGCACGTAATCGATGTTGGAATGGAGCGACAATGGATTGGGGAACGTGCCTTCGCCCACCACCTGCTGGTAGTCCTTGCCTTCCACCTTTTTGAGCAGACGAGCCGCGGCGGCCAGATGGGCGGTTTCCTGCTGGTACAACTGTTCCCAGACGCGTTTGATGTTTGCGTCGGTTTCCGTCTGCATGCAGGAAGCGTACAGGAAGCATTCGGTATACTGATGCATCAGCAGGCATTCCAGCCATGTGGCGTTTGTATCCATCAGACTGCCATATTGGGACACGTGCTGTTCCTCAATCATGCCGATTTCCTGATACAGCCTGCGGCCCCGGTCGTTGGGATATGCGCCGCATACGTTCATATAGAAATTCATGGTCTGCTGTTCCGCCGCCGTGATGATGCCGACGCACAGCTTCGTATCCAGCGCTGCGGAAGCGCTGTGAATATGCTTTTTGATGGAGTCCATGGGATAGCGGTGGTGCGCGATGGTGGGACGTCCGGGCATGACTTCCGTGTAATGCCCCACCAGATCCTCTGCATGCACGCCGGATTCCATATCCAGGAGATCTGCATAACGATACAGGTGATCAAAATCCTCCAGCAGGGCGAAGTCCAGCGCGCTTTTGACGTATGCGTCCGGTTCCCGCTGGGCGAGCCCGGCGGTCAGATCCACCGCCAGCTGTTCGTAGCCGATGGTATGCTCCAAAATGGTTTCATCCGTGGGTTTGAGCAGGCTGATGAGCTTTTGCTGCTGCTGTTCCTGACGCCGGATAACGGCCAGTTCCCGGCGAACGTCGTTGTCGTCGCAATGGCGGGAAAATTGATGCAAGAACCAGTTGGCTTCAAATTCCGTGCCGTTCATCAAAATGACGCGGGTGCGCGTATAGGGATCCACCGTGTGCTTGTCGTATGGCTTGGGATACATGCCGTTCCAATCCAGGAACAGGCTTTCCAAACGGATGGGCTTGGCTTCAAATGGATTCATCCTAAAAAGCTCCTTTCGCATGGTTGCGTCTTCTTGGGTAGTATGCGAAGGAAGCGATGTTTTCATGTGTGAGAACGCGGCGTTTCTGCATGGATCTGCCGGTATTTTCCGGGAGGAATTCCCATGTTTGATTTGAAATGGCGGATCAGCGCGTATGCGGAGGAAAAACCTGTAAGTTCCGCAATTTCTGCCATGGAAAACTGGGTTTGATCCAGCAATTCCTGCACATGTCTGAGCCGAACTTTCACGATGAGCTGATGAATGGTGCAATGAAAATCCTGTTGGCAAACGCGATTTGCCTGGCGAACTTCGAAGCCAAGATGTCGGGCGACATCTTGGACGGTAATGTGATTGGAAATGTTGTCCTGCACAAAATCCAAAAGATCGCGTTTGCGCGCGGCGGTGTCTATTTTTCGAAAGGAAGTTTCCGTTTCGTCCGCTGTCGAGGCGGAGGACAGCAGCGTGTCTGCCGCTTCCAAAATCAGAGAATATGCAATGTATCCCGCGGACATGGAGCGGGACAGGTTTGCATTGGCGGCCTTGTCGGCCAACGCCTGGGTAAGCTGCGCCATGCTGAAGGAAGCAACGGCATGTCGGGGAGATTGCGATTCGTTCAGCAGGGCGTTGATGCCCGGAAGAGACGTCTTGATGGAAAAACCGATCACCAGCTTTCGGGTTTGCGGGTGGTCGCATAAGATGCGGTGGGCAAGGTTTTGCGGAATCAGGACGAATTCGCCCGGCCCCAGGGAGAGCTCTTCGTCAAACACGAAGCGCAGATTTCCTTCCAGAATGTAATGCAGTTCGCACACGGTGTGCCGGTGAAGGGATTTGGAAAGGCGTTCCGTGCCTTCGGAAACGAACCTGCACCAGCCGATTGCGCAGCGCATCAGATCGCTGTACATCGTTAATTGCACTTTTGGCAACATGGATGCGCCTTGGTCATCAAAGGGAATGTCGGATGCCGCCACAAAAGCACCTCCAGGAATGGAATTTTGCTTCGCGGCCATTATAGCGCGTTTCGGCAAGGCTGTCAACAAATGTCGTAAAAGGGTATTTTTGTGTCGCGGACAGATATTGTTTCTGCGGAATTGGCGTGCTATACTTTCGGAAAAGCATCCATGGGAGGAAAGCATCATGAACAGATTATACGGGGTTGTATGCGCGTCCATTACGCCCATGTTGCCGGATGGACAGGTGGATTATGCCGGAGTACGGGCTCTGTGTGCCCATCTTGTGGAACAGGGAATTCATTGTCTGTATCCCAATGGCACCAATGGCGAAAGTTTATCCCTCAGCGCAGAGGAACGGCAAAGGATTGCCGAAATCATTTTGGAGGAGAATCGGGGCCGGGCCAGGCTGTATGTGCAATGCGGCGCGGCGACGGTGGCGGAAAGTTATGCGCATGTGCGCCATGCCAAGGCCATTGGCGCGCATGGAGCCGGGTTGATGACGCCTGTATTCTTCGCGGTGGACGACGCGGCCATGGAGGAATACTTCGAGAACATCCTGAAGGAAACGGGAGATTTTCCCATCTATGCGTATAACATTCCCTCCCGCACGGGCAGCGATTTGTCCCCCGCTGTGCTTGGCCGGCTGATGCGCCGTCATCCGGGATTGCTGGGCATCAAATATTCCTGCCCGGACATTTTGCGGGTGAGTCAATATGTGCATTGTTGCGAAACCCGCAAGGCCGATGTGCTCATTGGCTGCGACATGCTGGCGCAGGCGTGTTGGACGGTGGGCGGCGCAGGATGGGTGTCCGGCCCTGCCGCGGTGTTTCCCGAAGCGCATACGCGGCTGTATGACCAGCTGAAGGCGGGAAAGACGGAAGAAGCCCGGAAGACGCAGGCGCTTCTCCAGCGCACCATGGAGGACATTGCGGGCATTCCGGAAATTCCGGCCATTAAATATATGCTGACAAAGCTGGGCGTGATCGGTTGCGATGTTTGCCGCGCGCCGCTGCGGGCGTTGACGTCCTCGGAAAAACAGCGGTTGGATGCTGCGATGGAACGCTATGCCCAGGACTTGCGCGCATAGAGGAGACAAAATACAAAAAAAGCCGCGGTTCCTTTCAAGCGAAAGGAACCGCGGCTTTTTTGCAGGAGCCCAGGGGAAACGCTATGCGTTCGAACGGATCTCTTGATCGCTGGTCAAACGGTTCCGGCCGAACTGTGCCCGGCGATAGTACGCCAACGTGAGCAAGCTGCATACCAGCCAACCTGCGGGATACCCCATCGCCAGAGGCAAAATTTCGTTGGCGATGAAATGGGATACCACGTAAAGATAAATTTGACGGAACAGCACAAACGAAAAGAGCATAATCACCATGGGGGCCCGGCTGTTCCCTGCTCCGCGCAAGGCGCCGGAATAAATCTGGTTAATGCAGCAAAGCACATAGAATGGCGTGAGTCGCCGCAGAAACAGGGCGCCGAATTCAATGACAGAGGCATCGCCGTTGAAGAAAGATACCAGGGGAGCCGCGAAGGCGATGACCACGCAGGAGATCACGACGGTGCTGACCATGGCCATTATGAGGGATGTGCGAACGCCTTTTTTCGCCCGATCGATTTGTCCCATGCCAAGGTTTTGACCGACAAACGTGGTTGCGGCCAGCGCCAGGGACTGCATGGGCAAAAAGATCAATTGATCGACTTTGGAATACGCGGTCCATCCGCCCATGCAGGCGGCGCCAAACTGGTTGATATAGGATTGCACAAATACGTTTGAAAAAGCCGTAATGGCCATTTGCAGCGCCGCAGGAATGCCAACCAGGACGGTTTTTTTCAGCATTTCCCCGTGAATGCGAATGTCCCGGGGAATTACGCGGATGCACGAATTGCTGCGCAGCAACGTAAACAGAGTGAGCGCAGCGGAAATGGCCTGGGCGATGATGGTGGCATAGGCAACGCCTTCCACACCCATGCCAAGCATCAGGACGAACACGAGATCCAAGACAGTGTTGATGGCTGCGGCCACCACCAGATAGTAGAAGGGGCGCCTGGAGTCGCCGACGGCGCGCAGAATTCCCGCGCCCATGTTGTAAAACAGCATGCCGGTCATGCCGCTAAAGTAAATTCGCAAATAGGCGGCGGATTCCGGAAAGACTTCTTCGGGCGTTTTCATGAAACGCAGCATCACGGGCGTAATTCCGATGCCCAACGCAGTGAAAGCAATGGCCAGCAAAAACGTGAGCATGATGGCGGTATGTACGGCGTCATGAACCTTTTTGGGATTCTTGGCCCCATAGTATTGGGAAATCACCACGCCTGCGCCGCTGGAAAGCCCCATGAAAGCGCCAATCAGCATGTTGATAATGGGAGACACGGTTCCGACAGCGGAAAACGCCTCGTTGCTCACGTAGTTTCCAACAACCCATGTGTCCACCGTATTGTACAGTTGCTGAAAAATATTCCCTGCCAACAAAGGAAGGGCAAACCGCAGCACATGCCAGAATACGCTACCTTCTGTCATGTCAATGTCATAGCTGCGATGACCATGCATCGTCTTTTCCATGGAGGAACTCCTTTCTTTAAAAGAGATGTTCTTTTCCGGCGCGTGCGCGGAGCTTCAAAACATAACAATAACCCGAACCGATTCCAAAAGGAAAAGGTTCGGATTATGGTTTTACAAACGCGCTGCTCTTGTGAACATCGGCTTCTTCCGTTCTTTTGCGGCAAGACGCAAATATCCTAACATTCTTTCAGAAATGGAACCCTAAGGAATATTGTAACGCAAGATCCTTTGGCTGTCAATAGCGAATCGCGCGTTATGCGGCAGAGAAATTCGACTGTTTTCGACCAAAAAAGGCATGAAATCGGAACCGTGCCGGCAGCAATCGCATAGGATAAGGAGGAATGGCCCCGGGCGGGCTGTTCCATGGGTCCCGAATGATGAGGAGGAATTGTATTATGTGTAACTGCGCCTGCGCAGATTATCGCAAACAGCTGGAAGAATCCTTGCAGGATGAAATATGTGATGCGGGTTTTTACGCGCAAATCGCCAATGAGGCGCCTTCGGAGGAATTGCGGGAGATTATTCTCAGCATCGTCGGCGATGAATACGGACATGCGAGACTTCAGGCTTCTTTGTTGGGCATTTGCCCGCCGTCCGTTTCATGTCCGCCGGAATGCCCCAGCGCAACCGGGAATTTTGCAGACGACGTAGAAAACGCCATTCAGGGGGAACTGGGGGCAATCCGCCGGTATGCGGAACTGGCCATGTGCGCGCCAACGTTGAAAATTCGGTATTTGCTGACATCGATTCTGGGCGACGAGTATGCGCACGCCAGAATTTGGACGGCCATGCTGCAAGCGCGCTGCCTGTGCAATAGCTAACCCTTCGCAGCGGCCCTGAGGGCATCGTGCGCCACGGCAATGCCGGCACGATGGAACGCCGCCGGGTTTTTCTGCATCGGATGATTCGAAAGAGAAACGCCGCGCCGGCAGTTTTCTGCCGGCGCGGAAAATCTAATCGGAGTTCTGATAAAAAACAAGGTTGCCGCTGGAATCGCAGATTCCCAAAAAGACTTCATCGGCGCTGCGGATTCCCTGTTCTTTGAGCCGCTTGTTCAGCCAGTTTCGGTCAAAGCCCATGCGCTTCAGGTTTTCTTCCAAGATTCGACCATCCATAATGACTTCCGTTGAGATGCGCGTTTGCTCCGGCGAAAGATTCAGATCTCCGGGCGTTGCCGGGCGGCAGGTGCTTACGGGCAAAATGGACAATTTGCCGTTGAATTCGAACACGGCGGTTTGAATATCGCTCAAATGGAAATATCCCTGTTGCCGGCACATCACCATAAATTCGCTTAAATCCAGTTTGACGCTTTTCATGTTTTCACGATATAACTTGCCGTTGTCCATGACAATGACGGGCGAACCGTTCAGGTATTTTCGGCTGCGCGAATACCGGATTCCCAGCAGCGACATCAAATACGTAATCAATCCATAGAGAATCAGCGCAAGAAAGGGTTTCCAGGCATCTTCCAAATTGGTTGCCAATTCGGCGGCAATCGAACCGATGGTGATACCCGTAATATAGTCAAAAGAATCCAACTGTGAAATTTGCTTGCGGCCAATGAGTTTTGCAATCAGGAACAACGCAGCATAGGATAAAACGGCTGTGAGACAGATTTTTCCCAAATTTGCCAAGGAAGTCGCTTCCTTTCGTCCTGCAGTCATGATTCATAGAATGCATCATTGCACAAGCCTTTATGCATGGCGTGGGAAAAACAACGCATGCTTTTGCAGGCCGTGCGTGTTCATGGTATAATGGCTTTCGGAATTCGCGGTGCGCCGCGACACAGGAACCCCTTTGTACATGAATTTGTAGAATATGACAGATTTTTTGCATTGACGCATGGAGAGTTTTCTTCTAAAATTTCAGTAAGAAGCGGCGGAGGAGGATTGGGATGCTGAAGGCATTGATTGTGGACGACGACAAAAATGTGCTCAACGGCCTGAAAACGCTGATTCCCTGGACGGCGCTGGGATACGAACTGGTGGGAGTGGCTGCAAATGGCCGCACCGGTTACGAATTGGCCATGAAGCACAATCCGGATGTGATCATCAGCGACATTGTGATGCCGGAAGTAAACGGAACGGAATTTCTGAAGATGGTGATGACGGCCCTTTCGGATGTTTCCTTTATCTTTCTCTCGGCCTATGAGGACTTTCCCGCTGCGCAGCTGGCGTTGAAATACCATGTGCAGGCCTACATTCTCAAACCCATCGATATGGAAAAACTGCAGACGATCATCGAACAGTTAGAGCAAATCACCGCCCGAAACGGCAAGGAAAGCTATTACCAAACGCTTTTGTTTGGCGATCCGTCGGCGGTGAAGAAGGCCCTTTTGCAGGGCGACAGGGCATATCTGGAAAAAATGTTCCAAAAATTGTTAAACGACGCGCTGAAGGGAATCGACGACGTGGGCTTGATCCGGCGCTGTTGCGAACAACTGGTGGTGCTGATGGGGGAAGTGTGGGGGGATGCTTTCGCGTTGCCGGCCGGCGTGGACATAAAGCGAATCAAGAACAAAACGGACATGATCGTTTCCGTGGCGGACGCGTGTTATGATTTCATCGACAGAAGAAACAACATTGTTTCCCAGGAACATCCCATGATTCCGGATATCTGCAACTTTATCGACCAAAACATGGCGAGAGAGGATTTGGGCGTAGCGTTGATTGCCCGGGAATTGAATTATTCCGCATCCTATATCAGCCGGGTGTTTGTGCGATGCGTGGGCGTATCCGCGACGGATTACATTGCCATGAAGCGAATGGAAGCTGCCGCCGGGATGCTTTGCCGTCCCCATGCCAGCGTGGCGCAGGTGGCAAAAAGCGTTGGTTATCGCAATGCGAATTATTTTGCGCAGGTTTTCAAAAAAACCATGGGCTGCGCGCCTTCCGAATACAGGCAGGCGCGGCGAGAAGGACGGGTGAAGTAAATGAAAAGCCGGTTTGGCCTGGCCTGGCGTATCACGGTGTTCTTTGCCGGGGTTGCGTTGTTTTTGATGGCGGTGCTCAGCGTGGCGAACGCGACCTTTTTGAAAAAACGCATGCAGAATTCGTTGGTGGACACCATGCGCGCGGTGGCGGAAAGCAACGCGCAAAGCATAAAACTGCTGGTGACGCGCATGGATGCCTTGTATGAAAGCATGACGGATCCCAACAACATTTATTTGGATTCGCTGTTGGTTCAAACGGGCAACCAGGTGATGGATGTGAAAGAACATCGGGAATTGGAGACGCAACTTCAACGAGATACCAGGATTTCTCTGGGCAGTATGCTCAATGCGTATACTGTCTATCTTTTTGTTTCGGATTCCACGGCGCTGTATTTTCGGGAATATCTTCCCAATGTTCACAAGGAGGATATGCTGTATGCCCAGGTGGGCGGCAGGGTTCGGGTGGCGAAAGCTTCCGATTTTCGGACGGACCCCTGGTACGCAGAGACGATGGCCAGGGAAGGCGGCGCGCATTGGTTTGAAATGGAAAATTCCATTTGCGTGGCGAGAGCCTTGACGACAAAGCGGGTGGAGGAAGACACCGTTCGCAGTTACGACATGGGCATATTGTTCATCTCGTTTGAGAAGGATTGGTTTTCGCGGCATATTATCTCGGAACGCTTGACGCAAAACACGCGCGCGGCAATTTACGACGCGGAAGGACAGGAGATTTGGACCAACGAAGCGGAAATTTCCGGAGATGTCCTGGAAATGAACGAAGACATTGCGGATGGATTGTCCATGAGCGTGTTGATCCCCTGGAAAGACATTGACGCAATGTCCTACAGTTCTGTGCGCGTGGTTTTCCTGCTGCTGGCGGGGTGCGCGGTGGTGGGCGCCGCGCTGGTAACGCTGGTTTCCATTTCGATCTCCAAGCCCATTCGCCGTCTTTCGGATTTCATGTGTCAGCGCACCGGCGAGGCCATTCCGCAAAAGATGATGCCGGCGCGAAAGGACGAAATTGGCGTTTTATACAACAGTTACAACGAATTGATCCAAACCATTCATCAAAAGGAAGAGGAGCGCAAAAAGACGGAAATGGAGCGCTTGCAGGCGCAAATCAATCCGCATTTTTTATATAATACGCTGGATTCCATGTGTTTTTTGGCCATGACCAGCGGAAAACCCGATATTGCCCAGGTGCTTTCCAGCCTGGCAAAGATTTACCGTTATAACATCAAAAACGCGGATGGAGAAGTGCTGCTGGAACAGGAACGGGAGATCTTGGAAATGTACGTGGGAATTTACCGGCGGCGCAGCGTGAGCGAAATCGACTTTCACGTGGATTGCCCTCCGGAAGCAGCCTGCGCGGTTATTCCCAAGATGATTTTGCAACCGCTGGTGGAAAACGCAATTCTTTATGGCGCGAATGCCGCGGGATGCCATGTTGCGGTGCGCTGTCTGGTGGAGAACGAATGCCTGCGCATTATCGTTTCGGACCAGGGCGGACAGGCGGATGTGGATGCCATGAACGGCTATCTGGCGGGGAAGAACGCCCTGCATTGCCAGTCCACGGGCCTTGGCATCATGAGCGTGCATCAAAGGGTATTTATGCGCTATGGCGATGGCTATGGCTTGCGGTACGAACGGGGAAACGCGGGGGAAACCCTGGCGATCATTACTATGCCGTACCGGTTGCAAAAGAAAGAGGGATGAATTCTATCCAATATGACAGAAAATTCGTCTTGCGGTGAATTATATCAATGGTATAATGGGATCAACGTCAGCAAGGATGAACGGGAGAGATTTGATGAAAGAACTGATTCGCAATACGGCAAAAAACAAGGCGCTTGTGGTGATGGCTCTTCCCGCAATGGTTCTTCTGTTCATGTTTTCCTATATGCCCATGTATGCACTGACGGTGGCCTTCAAGAACTTCAACTATATGGAAGGCATTATGGGCAGCGCGTGGTGCGGGCTGAACAATTTTAAGTTCTTAATCAGTTCCAAGAGCTTAAGCTGGCGGCTTTTGCGCAACACGGTGGGATATTACTTGCTGTTTACGGCGCTGGGAACGGTGGCGAACGTGGGGCTTGCGCTGCTCATCAATGAATGCGCAAGCAGGCGCTATGTGAAAGTGGCGCATACCGTAATGATTATGCCCACGTTTATTTCCTGGATTGCGGTGACGTTTATTGTAAAGGCCTTTTTGAACACGGGGAACGGGCTTGTGAATCATCTGCTGGAAGCTGCCGGATTGCAAAAAGTCAATTGGTATCTTTCGCCGAAATACTGGCCGGTCATTTTATCCATCATTACCTTGTGGAAGGGCACGGGCTACGGTTCCATCATCTATTTATCCGCGTTGGCGGGCATGGACGCCCAGGTGTTTGAAGCGGCGGATCTGGACGGCGCCACGAAGCTGCAGAAAATTCGCTATATCACCCTGCCCATGCTGACAAATTTGATTTCCATCAAACTCCTGCTGTCTCTGGGCGGAATCATGACTTCCAATACGGGTTTGTTCTATCGCGTGACGTTGAATACGGGCATTTTGTATTCCACAACGCAGACAATCGACGCATACATCATGAACGCGTTGACCAGCGGAAATTCCCAATTTGGCATGATTGCCGCGGCGACGCTGTTTCAATCCGCCGTGGGCGCGATGATGTTGCTTCTGGTGAATTTTGTCGTGCGGAAAGTGTCTCCGGAAAACGCGTTATTCTGAGGAGGACGTGCCATGAAAGAAAAGCAAATTCCGCTGAAGATTGTGTTGGGCGTGTTGGCGCTGATTGCGTTTGCCCCGGTTTGGATGGTCATTGCAGCGGCCTTTTCGGATGAAGCGTCGATTTCCAAGCAAGGGTTTTCCTTCTGGCCGCAGGAATGGTCCTTGGCGGGCCTTCGATATGTGATCCGGTTTTCCGATCAATTGGTGCAGTCGTATAAGGTGACCATTTTGGTAACGGTATGCGCCACGGGGATTGCCCTTTTGCTGACGAGCATGCTGGCCTATACACTCAGCCGGAAGGACTTTCGGCTGCGTGGAGCGATTTCCGTCTACCTGTTGATCACGCTGATTTTCAGCGGAGGACAGCTGGGGTCTTATTTGATCAACACCAATGTGTTCAATCTGCGAAATTCTCTGCTGGTGTTGATATTGCCGGGTTCCGTGGGCGCGATGAATTGCATTATTATGCGTTCTTTTATTCAGTCCAATGTGCCGGACGCGTTGGTGGAATCCGCAAAGATCGATGGCGCCAGCGAATATCGCGTGTTTTTTCAGGTGGTGCTGCCCCTGATGCTGCCGGTGCTGGGCGCGATTGGGTTCATGGTGGCGGTGGGACATTGGAACGAATGGCAGACTTCCCTGCTGTATATCGACAAGCGAGAGCTGACCACGCTGCAATTGTTGCTGATGCGCATTGAAAACACGCTGGATTATCTGTCTCAGTTGGAAAATCCCTCTGCGGAAGAGGCGGCTTTGATGCAAACGATGCCCACGGAATCCGGTCGAATGGCGCTGTTGCTGTGTACGCTGGGGCCGGTGCTGGTAATCTATCCGTTCTTTCAAAAATACTTCGTAAAGGGATTAACCATGGGCGCAGTGAAGTGAGATGTTTTATGGCCTCGCGGCCATAACATAATAAATTGAAGGAGGAAAATATCATGTCGAACCGGAAAATTCTGAAGAAGCTGGCATGCCTGCTGATGGCGCTGGCGATGTTGGCGAGCGCCGCAGTGGCGGTGGCGGAGGAGGAAATGCCCACCTTGGAAGTGTTCTTCTATGCGAACACGCTTCCGGACGTGGACAAAGTAGCCGAAGCGGTTTCGGAGATCACGGCGGAAACCATCGGCTGCAAAGTGCATTTCAATTTTATTGGCACAACGGAATACGATTCCAATTTGCCCCTGATGCTGGCCAGCAAGGACCAGATGGACGTAATTTGGGATGCGTCCCACCGGGATTACTGGGGACGTGCCCGCAGCGGCGCGTATCTGGACCTTACGGAAATGCTGGACACCGTTACGCCCAACCTGAAGGCTTCTCTGGAGGAAAAGGTGTGGGAAGCGGCAAAGGTAGACGGTGGAATCTATTGCGTTCCCAATTACAAGGATATGTTCTATCAGGGTGGTTTTTGGATGGAGAAGTCCTTTGCCGATCAATTGGGCATTGATTTGGAGAAGACCTATACCATCGCGGACATCGAACCCTGGCTGGAAGTGATTCATCAGGATCCCGATCACGAAAACTCCACGCTGATGCTGTACGGAACCAACTACAATTTCCCGCGCCTGGCGATGAGCGAATATTTCAGCTATCTTTACAACATCAACGGATTTGGCATTGGGGCGCGCAAGGACGATCCCAGCACGATCGTGAATATTTATGCGAGCGAGGAATATGCCGATCTCTGCAAGTTGGCATATGATTGGTATCAGAAGGGTTATATTGTGGAAGACGTGGCGACCAGGGACAACTGGGGCTCCTATTATACCAATGGCAGCGGCGTAGGCTTCGGTTTGAAGGTTGGCCAGTATGCTCCTTTGGGCGAAGTATCCAATTCGCTGACCTATGGCGCCGATTTGGTGTTCGTGAAGATTGGCGATTGCGTCACCAGCAGCATGGACGCCCTGGGTTCTGTGTATTGCGTGGCGGCCAAGAGCCAGTATCCCGAACTGTCCCTGAAGTTTATTGAGCAAGTGGACACCAACCCCGCCGTGAAAAACCTTATGACCTACGGGATTGAAGGCGTGCAATACAATCTGGTGGACGGCAAGGTGGAATACATCGACGGATATATGGACAGCTATTATTTGGACAATTACAAGTCCGGCGACATGCGCAATTCTTATCTGTTGGCCGCCGAAGCGGACAACAAGTATGAGCTTTACGAAGAATACAATTCCGCGGCAATTCCGGATTGCTTTGTGGGATTTGTGCCGAGCCTGAGCGACATTGAGAACACCGTCAGCGCCTGCAAGTCCGTGATGGACGAATATGCCAAACTGTTGGGCAACGGCGCAGTGGATCCGGAGGTGTATTTGCCCATGTTCCTTTCCGCGCTGGAAGAAGCCGGCATCAACGATGTGATTGCGGAACTTCAGGCGCAGTATGACGCCTTCCTGGCGGAATAAGATCAAAGCAAAAGGGGAGGGGGAACCCTCCTCTTTTCATGAAATGGGAGGGAAACGACGATGGACAGCAGGATGCATCGAAAAACGGCAGCCTGGGCCTGCAAACATGCGGGCGCGCAGGTGTGGCTGGATTGGATAGACGAAGTAAGCGAAGCAGGCACATATCCGGACAGCTATGTCTTTGGGGAAGACGCACCGGATAAGACGGGATGGGATCGTTATTGGCGGGAATTGGTGCAAATTCCCCATGCGGGCAAGCGGATTCCCATGCATCGCATCTATGATACGGTGCGCTTGCGGGAGACTTATCCGGAAGTGATCCGTTATCTGGTGCATCTGGCGCTGGAGGCTTTTCGACAGGGAAACGAGGAACTGGGCGCCAAGGCAGCCGGCGTATTGACCCATCTTACGGGCGATACAATTCAAGCGGCCCATACCACGGACAATCGCCTGGTAACCATGATGTATCCACAAAAAAACATGCGTTACATGACCCATTGCTTTATGGAACTGGTGCTATGCGATTTGGACGATTCGGAAGAATACGCGCCTCGGACGCTGGCGCAGGACGAGGATGGATTGGTTTGGCGCATCACGGAGGAAATGGAAAACGGGCGGCGCAAATCTGTGGGAGAAATTCCGAATCTGATGGGCGCTTTGCTCCGGGGAGATACGCAGGCGGCTACGGAATCCGCCCAGCGCAGCGCGTCGGATTGTGCGCGCCTGAATGCGGATATCCTGCATTCTCTTTCGGAAATTGTGGCCGGAACAGCCCGCATGGATCCTGTATTGAGCCTGACAAAGCTCTCTCCGGTGGATGTGGACGTGGACAACATGTTCAATTATGAACCCATGATTGATTATTTGCCGGGCCAGCGCTTTGATCACCCCACGCGGTTGGACATTGGAAAGGGCGGCGTGGATGGAATTTGTCTGTTGCCCATGATGGCCCAAAGCTATCTGGACGTGCGCAAAGCATATGCCACATATTCCATTGAACATTCCGGATATCGCTGTTTTGCATGCGAGATTGGCATCCAACGCTTCCGTACGCCGGATGAAGTGCCGCATTATTCCCGGGCCAATGAGACGCCTGCGATCTTTGAAATATGGCTGGACGGACAGGTTGCGTATCGTTCTCAACCGATACAGGATGGAGACGCTCCTGTGCCGGTGCGCTTGAACCTGGGATCGGCCAGGGAAATCACCTTGTATGTTCGGGACGCGCGAGAGCCGAATCCCTTGACGCGATTCGTATATCCCGTGTTTGCCCTGCCCGTGCTGGAGGCATAGGTTCAAGGCCATAGAAGGGCATGTCGCCCGTGGAAGCAAGCGCCCCCGCCAGGCCACCCTCTCCAGATTATGCTGGAATCCTGCGGATTCCGGCCGTCTGGAATGTCCTCGCAAGAGGGCATCGAGGTGGGAGGCGCCTCTGCAATGCGGATTCAC
>JAQXRL010000104.1 GCA_029218505.1 Eubacteriales bacterium
AAAAAGGTGAAGGCGGAAGCATAACACCCCTGTGTCAACGAACACAAAGAACTGCCGCGGAGCATAACTCCGCGGCAGTTCTTGTACCAGGAAAACCGCGCCAGGCGTGGGGTTCGGGGACGCTTAAGCGGTGAATAGGAAAAAATTCCTTTTGCGATCATGGAGGTGCGGTCTGGCAGCTGCATCACGAAAAGCAAAAGACCGCATCTGCGGAATCCCCCCGTCACCAGAGCCCCGCCCTTCAGATGACGATATTGGGGAAGGACGATGCTCCTTTTCAAGGGTGGCAAGGAAGAGAGAGGCCCGTCTTTCACGGGCAGTAAGCGACAAACCTGCGCAGATGTCAGAGCGCCCATGCGCCTGCGAGAGCGCTGCTGGCATTCTGTGGCTTTGCCCGCACATGCAAAATCCCCGGCCTCGCCGGGGAATCATGCTTGCGCTTTCGGCGGCAGAAACAACGGATTGCAGAACATCGTGAATTGTCTGCCTGCATCGGTCATTGGGACATTTCGTCAAACAAACGCTGGGTTTCGGGAGGCAGCACGCCCAAAAGAAGATCCCGCGCCGCGAAATAATCGTTCTTTTCCCGAAAAAAGGGATCGTCTTTCAGGGGATGAAAGCCCATGCGGAGATATAATCCAATGGCTTTATGGCTCCAGGTTTGGGTGTGCAAATAGGCGTCCATGCCGAATTCCTGTTGGGCCAGCAATCGCATGGCGTGGGCGACGATTGCCCTTCCCAGCCCCAGTCCCTGGTGCTGCGGACGCACGGAAACCCAATGCAAACAGGCCCTTCGGGCATTGCCACTCCATTCAAACCAAGCGGTGGCGGTGGCGACAGGCGTGCCGTCCGGCGCAAGAATGTAACCATTCCGTTGATACAACAGCTCCTCGTGCGGCAAAAATTCCCGTTGGAAATAGGCCAGCGCTTCTTCCTGAGAAGCAAATTCGCCAACGGAGGCCTCCGTGGCTGCCCAATGCGCCGCGTCTCCGCGCCGGTACAGGCGAAAGGAATATCCTTCCGGAAGCGCTGGAATGGAGACGGAGGCCAGCGTATCGAAGCCGGCACGCATGATAATGCTTTTATAGGGAATACTCTTGTCCAACATATTTGGGCTCCTTTGGGGTTGGGGATGGATTCACCGCTGCCGTTCGGACGACCGGCAGTGTGCGGACGTCTTTGCTCCCGCAAGCGAAATCCGCAGCCTAAAAATAGAAAGCATATTCCGATGACGTTGTTCAACGCCAGGGACCATAATATCCGCCGCGGCCATAATAATTTCCTCCGCCGCAGCTGCCGCAAAAATTGCAAAGGCACGTACAAGCCAGGTTCATCAAGCAGATTGCCAATACGGGATTTCGGCAGATTTTGGGAGCGCCGCCGCCAAAATCCTGCGCTTGGCGCTGGTATTCCTGGGAACCGAATTGCAAATGACGCAGGAAATTCTGGTATTCCTGATTGCCGGGATCCATGTCCACGGCGCGTCGGGCGTAATCCAGGGCATTGATGCGGTTTCCCGTGGCGGACTGCACCACGGCCATTAGATAATGCCATTCCGCGTTGTGATTGGCAATGCCGTTTAGCACATAGGCTGCTTCTTCATAACGCCCAAAGCGAATGTAATTTCGCGCGGCGGTAAATTCGCCGTTTGCCTGGTGCGCCGAGGCACTGTTGTAACCTCCATATCCGCCAGAACCTCCGCCCGAAGTTTGCGCCTGCCAAGGCTGCTGACCATTGCGGCGGGATTTCAGAATTTGTTGGTACGCCTCGTTGATTTCCTTCATTTTTTGCTCTGCGGCGGCAGAGCCCCCGTTTACATCAGGGTGGTATTTTTTCGCCAGCTTGCGATACGCCGCCT
This sequence comes from Eubacteriales bacterium, assembly GCA_029218505.1. Lineage (GTDB taxonomy): Bacteria > Bacillota > Clostridia > Christensenellales > Aristaeellaceae > SUG1456. The sequence goes on from JAQXRL010000104.1 coordinate 1,859, forward strand.
TGATTTCATCTTCAGAGGCATCGTGCGATATGCCCAACACAAGATATGGATCCTGATTCATGGCTTTTCTCCCTTTCCGCGGGCCTTGTTTCGGCGGGTTTGCAGCTGGGCATACCGACTCCATGCGCCGGAATACAGGATGTTTCGCAGGATGGAAGCGTCCCGCAGGATGGGCAGCTGTTCAAATTGTTCGGTGCAGTCCGCAAGAAACATGGTCAGCGCATCCCGGCACATCGCCTCGTAATCCTCTTGCTGCGACAGCGTGCGCAAGGGGTTGAAGCGGTTTCTTTTTTCGTCGCCGGGAAGATCCTCATACGCATCCATGAAGTAAATAAATCGTCCCATGGATTCGCCCATGGCGCGCAGACCCTCGGACCATTCATCGTCCTTCCACGCATACAATTCCCCCAACAGACTGCCGGTGAGGTTTGCGCACAAATCCACGTCCATCGTGCCTTCGCGCTCGATTTCGCCCTGCCGTTTCAGCCATGCTTCGATGGCGGCGCATTTTTCCGGCCTTCTCGCCGATACTGCCCGATAATGGCGTTCCAAGAGTTTTGCGCCGGCCGCAGCGGCAGGATTTTTGTCGTCCGCCCAGTTGTCCAGGCATTTGTGATAACTCAGGGCGATGTTCAAATCCGCCGCGTACTCAAAAGGCGCGCTGTTTACGTAAGGATGCGGCCGGAGGGGATGCAGGGCGCACCGCTCATAGCCGGATTCCTCTTCCGGCTCGTACAGTGCGTTGAGCAACATGGCCAGAAAGGTCATGTCAAAGCTCAGACCCATGCGTCCAACGCCGCCGAATTGCCTTCGAAGCGTGCGGCACAGGCCACAGTAAACGGCGCGAAAACGGTAATATTCCTCCCGCGTCAGTTCCTGGCGGTTTACGGTTACATATCCGAACATATTATTTCACGCCGCCTTGCGCGTCCTGATCCTCCGCGCCGGAGGCTTTCAGCGCGCGCTCCAAATCTTCGCAAGCCTGTTTCAGCTTTGCAGTGTCCTGATCCTTGTTTGCGCGTTTTACTTTGCGAATCATCTCTGTCATGCGCAGCTTGTCTCCAATGCCCATCTTGCCTGCAGCCCGTTCCGCGCGATAAATCAGCTGCTCAATTTCGTTGTTTTCCTGACTCTGCCGCTTGTTTTTGGCGTCTTCCAACAGATATTGTTGTGCTTCCCGGGTCGCGCGATCAATGTCCTCCTGGCTCATGTTGGAGGAGCCGACGATGGTGATGTGCTGTTCCCGGCCCGTGCCCATGTCCTTGGCGGATACGTTTACGATGCCGTTGGCGTCGATGGAGAAGGTGACTTCAATTTGCGGAACGCCACGCATGGCCCGGCGAATGCCGTCCAGGCGGAATTTGCCCAAAGATTTGTTTCGGGATGCGGCAGGGTTTTCGCCTTGCAGCACATTCACTTCCACGGAGGTTTGGAAATTTGCGGCGGTTGTAAAAATCTGGCTTTGCTGAATGGGAAGCGTGGTGTTGCGCTCAATAATTTTGGCAAATACGTTGCCCACCGTTTCGATGCCCAGGGACATGGGCGTTACGTCCAGCAGCAGCAAACTTTTTACGTCCCCTTCCATCACGCCGCCCTGAATAGCGGCGCCCATAGCAACGCATTCATCCGGGTTTACGCCCTTGAAGGGATCCTTGCCGGTAAATCGTTTCACGGCCTGCTGCACGGCGGGAATGCGGCTGGAGCCGCCCACCATGAGCACTTTGGAGAGCTGCGCGGTGGAAAGCCCCGAATCCTGCATGGCCTGCTTTACCGGGCCCATCGTAGCTTCCACCAGGTGTGCGGTGAGTTCGTCGAATTTTGCCCGGGTCAGTGTGGTTTCCATGTGCAGAGGGCCGTTTTTGTCCGCCGTGATGAAGGGAAGACTGATGCTGGTTTCGCTGATGCCGGACAGTTCGATCTTGGCTTTCTCCGCCGCTTCCCGCACGCGCTGCATGGCGGCGGGATCTTTGGACAGATCCACCTTGTGTTCTTTTTTGAATTCTTTGATGAGATATTCGGTAACGCATTGGTCAAAATCGTCTCCGCCCAGCCGGTTGTTGCCGGCCGTGGCGAGCACTTCAATGACGTCTGCGTTGATGTCCAGGATGGATACGTCGAACGTTCCGCCGCCCAGGTCGTAAACCATCACTTTTTGCGGTTCTTCCTTGTCAATGCCATAGGCCAACGCGGCGGCGGTGGGCTCGTTGAGAATGCGCTTGACATTCAGCCCGGCGATTTTTCCCGCGTCCTTGGTGGCCTGGCGCTGCGCGTCGGTAAAATATGCCGGAACGGTAATTACCGCGTCCGTGACGCTTTCGCCAAGATATGCCTCCGCGTCGATCTTCAGCTTGGTCAAAATCATCGCGGAAATCTCCTGAGGCGTGTAGTGCTTGCCGTCGATGGTTGCGCGATATTCGCTGCCCATTTCCCGCTTGATGGAGGAAATTGTGCGCTGGGCGTTGGTGACAGCCTGACGCTTTGCAACTTGCCCCACCATGCGTTCGCCGCTTTTGGAAAACGCGACAACCGATGGCGTTGTTCGCCCGCCTTCGGAATTTGGAATAACAACGGGCTCTCCGCCCTCTATAAACGCCATACAGGAATTGGTGGTGCCCAAATCGATGCCGATGGTTTTTCCCATATTCTTTGCCTCCATTGCTGATGAGCACATTATACCCAAGAAATATCAACCCAGTGTGAACAATTTCTACAATGCAATATGAAACGCGAAAATCCGCCCGTGGCGAAGGGAAAAATCACGAACAAGGAGATGGGAAGGATATCCCGTTTTGACGGGCATTCGGCTTTCATGGAAAGGAATGCGCCGGTCAGGTCATGCGTTTTTGTTTTCGGCATGAGCCATATGCTGCCGATAAATTAGTAATATTTATGGCAGAAAAACCGCCGTGTTTTGGCGCTTTTCTGGCAAGCGGTGCAAGAAAACCCCTGCGAATTCGGCTTGACAAGGGAGAAAAACTGTGATACTATAGCTGCGATCAGGGAGAAATTTGCAAATATATTACTAATATAACGGAGGCTACCATGAAGTTTTTGGTCATGACGGACATTGAGGGCGTTACCGGAATCACAACGTTTCCCCAGGCGGAGAAGAGCGAATTGGGCAGGCGGATGCTGATGCACGACCTGAAGGCGGTGCTGGCGGGCATTCAGGATGCAGGCGCGGAAGCGGTGGTTTACGACATGCACACGGATGGGCGCAATGTCAACCTGGAAGAATTGGGCGTGCCGGTGGTCATGGGGAAGCCCATTAACGGGCGCGTATACCGCGGAGTGGGAAATGAATTTGACGGGTTGTATCTTTTGGGACTGCATGCGATGCAGCATGTGCCGGGGGCGTTGCTGGCCCATAGTTATCTGCGGGAATACGACGCCATTTTCCTCAACGGCGTGCTGATGGGGGAAATTGGCGTTGAAACGGCGCTGGCGGGGGAACAAGGGATTCCGTTGCGGTTTGTTTCCGGCGACGATAAAGGCTGCGAAGAAGCCACGGCATTGGAGCCCGGTGTGGTAACGTGTGCGGTGAAGAGATCTCTTGGGGACGATGCCGCGGTGTGTCTGCCTCCGGAGCAAACAGGGGCCATGCTGCGGGATGCGGCGCGCAGAGCGGCGCTGGCTCCTGCAAAACCGTTCAAGCTGTCTGCTCCCTGGGAAATCCGCATTCACTTTTCCGAATGTGATTATCTCCATACCATGCGCGCGCTGCATCCGGAGATTTTTTCCGGCGATCGCATCGTAACCATGCGCGGCGATACATTGTTGGGCGTATGGTCGAAGTATTTGGGATATGAACGAGAGATGATCGCCGCATGCGTGCGGTCCTTGGCGTAAACCGTCCGTTTTTGTATCCCGGGGCATGACGGATGCGCAAACGTATACGATGCGGGAGATCGGTTCTGCAATGGAAGCCGGCGCGCAAAAGATTGTGCGGGGCAGCGGCCCGGATGTTCCGGAGGACCGGGAAGCGGCAAAAGAACGGTTTGGCGAGTTTTTGCTGCGGATGGACCGGGAGTTGCCCTCCAACGTCCTGCTGGCGCTGGAGCCCACAGACAGAACCATCGGCAAGCATTTTCTGTGGGACCCGGTGGCGGAGACGGCATCCTTGATCCGAAAGAAGCGCGCGGCAGGGCTTTCGCGCCTGGGAATGCTGTTGGACATGGGCCGCGTTCCGCTCATGGGGGCAACGCTGGATTCTTCGGTTGCCGAAGCGGACGCCATTCGGTTTGGTGTTTGTTGAATGCGGCAGGGAATTTCCGGGAAAAGGACGCGACGGTATCCTTTTAGACGCGGCCTGTGGAAGAAATGGATGCCGATGACAGTCTGAAGCGGCTTGTGCAGGCGTGGCAACATGCGGCGGATAGATAGCGCAGGGAAAGAAAGCGGCGTAATTTCCAGGCGTTGACGCGGGAAATAGGCGCGCAGCGCATCCTGTTCTGTTTGCCGATGGCAGCGGACAAACCGAATCCAACAAAGATGCGCAAACGCGGGGCGTCCGATGTTCGCGCCAGAAACAGCCTGTTGGAGCAGGGGCGAATTTTGGGAAAGAAATTCTATAGGAGATCCGGAAGGAGACGCAACGGGAAAGCGTCTTTTGCAAGGGAGGAATAACCGATGGATTGGAGAAACATTCAAAACGGATGGGAGATTCCCACGGAAAACTATTGCGACCAGCCCTACATTGTGGTAGCGGAGGATGGCGCGTGGGTTGTGGCGGTCACCACGGGCGTGGGCGATGAAGGCGAAGCGGGTCAGCATGTGGTAACCATGCGGTCGTTGGATCATGGCAAGACATGGTCCGATCCTGTGGATGTGGAACCGGCTGATGGTCCGGAGGCGTCCTATGCGGTTCTTTTGAAAGCGCCCAGCGGCCGGATTTTCTGCTTTTACAACCATAACACGGACAATTTGCGCCAGGTAAAGGCGAATTTCCCCAGCGGGTTTTGGAAACGCGTGGATTCTCAGGGACATTATGTGTTCCGTTATTCCGACGACTGCGGCAAAAGCTGGAGCAAGAAGCGGATCGAAATTCCCATTCGTGAAACGCAAATCGATCGGGAAAACCCGTATCAGGGACAGGTGCGCTTTTTCTGGAACGTAGGGCGGCCGTTGCGCGTGGGGACAGAGGCATATCTGACGCTGCATAAAATCGGCCAGTTTGGTGCCTTTGGCGGATATGAAAAGAGCGAGGGCGCAATCCTGCACAGTCCGGACGTGTTGACGTTGGAGGATCCTGCCAACGCCGTTTGGGAAACGCTGCCGGATGGTGAAATTGGCCTGCGCGCGCCCGAAGGCCCTGTGGCGGAGGAACAATGCTTGACGCAACTGTCTGACGGCAGCTTTTTCTGCGTGTACCGCACCATTGCCGGCAGCGGAGCTTTTTCCTATAGCAGGGATTTGGGACATACATGGACGAAGCCGGATTTCATGCGCTATCCCGATGGCCGCAGAATGAAGCATCCTCGGGCGGCAAATTTCGTCTGGAAGCTGAACAATGGCTGCTATCTTTACTGGTTCCATAACAACGGCGGCTGCTGGTATAACGGACGCAATCCGGTTTGGGTTTCCCTGGGCCGGGAATGGGATGCTCCCGACGGAAAGCGCATTGCATGGAGCGATCCGGAGATCTTGCTGTATGACGATCAGCGGGATACGCGCATCAGTTATCCGGACCTGGTGGAAGTGGACGGACGGTATTTCATCAGTCAGACGCAAAAGACAATCGCCCGGGTAAACGAGATCGACGGGCGGTTGATTGCGGGAATGATGCATCCTGTTGCGCCGGAGGATGGTGCTCCGTTGGGCGATACATTCCAAAACTGTGGCGAAGGATTTACCTTGCAGGGAACCGTGGAAACTGATTCCGGCGAAGTGTTGCGCATGGAAGGCGAGGACGGCGCGTTGATTCGCCTGGATGCCAGAGAAAGCCGCGTGTTCCTGACGGTGCATGACGGGGAATGCGCTACGCTGGCATTCAGTGATGTCATGACGCCGGGGAAGCATCACGTTGCCGTTATCGTGGATGCACAGGCGAAAATTGTGATGTTTGTGGTGGACGGCGTTCTGTCGGATGGAGGGGATCGCCCAAGAGGATGGTTCCGAATGTACAGCAACATCAAGGATTGCTCGGTTCTGCGCGGACAGGAAATGAATCTGTTCCATCGTCCGCTGGCCGTGTGGGAAGCGCGCGCGCTTTTTCACGGAGACAAGGCATAGGTTCCCGGAAAGATAGAACAAAAACTTGCGCCGGAGAGACGCCGTGGGCGTTTCTCCGGCGCAGCTCGTCCCAAAAGACTTTTTGACAAGCTGGTGGACGGGAATGCAAGCGCCCCGTCGCCGGCCACGATTGGAATTTGAGCGGCCCCAAGCCCTCTTGCGCTCTTTCTGCGTTCTTCGACAGGCTGCGCCGAACGGGCGAGAGCTTCTCCAATGGAACTGGGGTCATGAAGAAAAGCTTTCGCAAAAGGCATGGATCCGTATCGTACCGGTGACGCAAGGCAATGCGGAAGGAATCCCCCAACAGGGAATTTACAGGGCGTGTGACGGGCAATCAGCTTGATGTCTTCTTTAGAGGGCATCCCAGGGGATCCGTCCTGACAGGCCTTGGTCAAGCGGCTCGTTCAACGGGCGCCTATGA
>JAQXRL010000105.1 GCA_029218505.1 Eubacteriales bacterium
CCTGGATTCTCCTCACGCCATCCAACCGGCCATTACGGAATTTGCGCGAAGCCAGAACGACCCCGCGCCCAGTCCCAGCGCAGAAGAACGCTGATTCGCAAGACGAAAAAGCGCAGACAAGCGCTGTTCCTTTTGGGCGCAGAAAAGGTCGTTCGCCTGAAATTCCGAGGAATCTCAGACGAACGCAGCAGAAATAGCATTTCCTTCGCAAACGCTTGTTCTCTGAAAAAACGGAAGTGACGTACGCGCCGTCCCTTCCGTTTTTCTGCGCCATTGGGAAAAACCGCTTTCCCAGCGCGCTAACAAATCTTGAGCAGCATGGTGTGGGCCTCGTCCATTTCCACGACCAGCAACCCTTCCTTTTCCAGCCGCTTCATGATGTCGCTGAACCGCTTAAAGCCAATTTGGCGCTCGTCAAAATCGGGATAATCCGCCTGGATGGTCGCCTTCAGAATGGAAGGGTTGACCCGGTCGAAGCCGTCGCTTTTGAACCGCTCCAACGCCTGTTCGAAAGCCGGAATCCAATTGTTTTTGTCCAACCGGCACGCTTCTTCCGCTTCCGCTTCCTCGCCGTTCAACGAAATCAGCAGGGATGAATTCTCTGTCCACACCTTGATCTTGTCGGATTTTTCCGCCAGCATGGACATCAGCTTGCCGAAGGTGGAACAGCCATAGTTGCGCTCGTTGAAATCGGGGCGCAGGCGCATAATGGTATCCTTCAATTCGCTGGCATATAATTGTTCTTCGTCCTGATCCTCCAAAATGTTTTCCACAATGCCCGCCAGTTCCTGCAAGTCGCCATCCGCCACGGGATCCTTTGGCTTTTTCCGCACGGGTTGCTGCTTTACCGCAACGGATTCCAAAAACACAAATTCATTGCAGGCGTTGATGAAAATATTGCTGGCCACCTCTGAACGGGAAATGCCCAGCACATGCTTGCCCATGCTTTTGAGTTTCCCAACCAATGGGGTATAATCGCTGTCGCCGGACACAATACAAAAGCTGTCGATGAGCGGATTGACATATGCCACTTCCAAAGCGTCTATGACCAGCTGAATGTCCAAGTTGTTCTTCTGGCATTTTCCATATCTCAGCGAGGGCACCACGGAAAACGTATTGGACAAAAGGCACTGCTTCAGCGCGGAATAGCGATCCTCGTATCCATATACCTTTCCCAGAAGAATGTCGCCGCGTATTTTCACCTTTTCAATAATATATCGCAGCATGGATTCTTTGGCGCCTGCATTTTCCAAATCCACAAATACGGCAAAATTCGATTTTCCCACAAAAATGCTCCTTGTTTTATCAATCTATCATCTATTTTAACGCAGAAGCTGCGGTCTGTCAACGCTTTGCCGCAAGCGATCCACCAGCATGGGGATGGCCTGTTCGAAATTCACGCCATACCATCGTCTTTCCGGATCCTCCATCGTAAACCGCATAGACTGAACGGTAAAATCCGCCGCCAGCGCCAATGCGTCTCCCAAGGAAAATCCGCGCATCATGCCCCCTACGCAGCAGCTGGCAAACACATCGCCCGTGCCATGGCATCTGGCGTTCAGCCGCTGGTTGAAATACGAAAAAAATTCCTCCCTTTCCGCGTCGTATCCCATTACGCCAAGGGAATTCTCCGCAAAGGAAACGCCCGTGAGCACGGTATTTTTCGCGCCAAGATCCGATAAACGGCGCAAAACGTCCCGCACATATCCCTCGTCATATCCGGCATCCACGTAATCAATTCCCAGCATAAACGCTGCCTCCGTCATGTTGGGCACAATCACATCGGCCTTTGCGCAAAGTTTCCCCATCTCCCGGGCAAATTTCGGCGTAAAGCCCGGATACAATTTCCCATAATCCCCCATCACCGGATCCACAAAAATCAGATTTTCCGCAGTGCGGAATTCGTCAAACAGCGCGCTTACAAGCCGCATTTGCTCATAGGAACCGAGATATCCCGTGTAAATCGCGTCAAACTTCAGCTCCTGCTGTTTCCAATGGCGGCAGATCGGAACGATTTCTTCCGTCAAATCCCGAAACGTAAAATCCTGAAACGCCGTATGTGTGGACAGCACCGCCGTGGGCAGCACCGAGCATTCCACGCCCATGGCCGAAATAATGGGCAATGCAACCGTAAGCGAACATTTCCCCACGCACGAAATGTCCTGAACGGTCAAAACTCTCTTCATGCCATCCGCCTCCTGCAATTTTTTCTGGAAAGCATATCTAAAGGTATAGTATACGCTGCAAATATTATTTTCCCATGAAAATGGCGGGGATTCCCTGTTGAAAAGGGAATACCCCGCCTATCTGATAAACAGGAATCAAGCTTTCTTCTTCATCGCGTGACCGCATTTCCCACAGGTGATGGTCACTTCCCCTACCTTCCGGGGCAAACGCAGCCACGCTCTGCATTTCGGGCACCGAAAATACTTGTACTTCCCGGAATTCTTCGCCCGTACAAAGGCCTGTTTCGCATTGGTTCGCACTTTGCCGGAAAATTCCACGTATTTCGCGTTTTCCGCCCAACGCTTCTCATTGTTGCGCGAAAACATGCGAAAGATTGCATATACATACATTGCCATCGCAATCAGCCACAAAAAGCCCAACGCAGGAATCAACGCCAGAATATACAGGAACAATCCGCCCCAGATCAGCGCCGAGGACAGCTGATCCGCGCCATGCCTTCCCTGCATAAACTTTTGAAAGCCCGCTTTCATCTTTTGCCAGAAGGTCATTTGCCTCACTCCGTTTCTTTCTATGAGAGAATCATACCGCATCAAGATCAACTGTGTATAAACAAAGCAAGGCGCGCGGTTAATTCTTCCACACGCCCTGCTTTCGCCGTCAGGACAGTTCAAACATGCCCGTATACAGTTGATAATATCTGCCGTGTTGGGCAATCAGGTCGTCATGATTGCCCCGCTCAATGATTTCGCCGTTTTCCAACACCATGATGGCGTCGGAATTGCGCACGGTGGACAGCCTGTGGGCAATGACAAACACGGTGCGCCCTTCCATCAGGCGATCCATTCCCTTTTCCACCAGCGCTTCCGTGCGCGTATCAATCGAGGAAGTTGCTTCATCCAAAATCAATACCGGCGGATCCGCCACCGCCGCCCGGGCAATGGCCAGCAATTGGCGCTGTCCCTGAGACAGGTTTGCGCCATCCGCAGTAACCATCGTGTCGTATCCGCGAGGCAGACGGCGAATGAATCCATCTGCGTTGGCCAGCTTTGCGGCGTTTTCCACTTCTTCGTCCGTGGCGTTCAGATTGCCGTAACGAATGTTCTCCCGCACGGTTCCGGTAAACAGGTGCGTATCCTGCAACACCATCGACAGGCTGCGGCGCAAATCGCTTTTTCGAATTCGTTGAATGTCAATCCCGTCATAGGTAATGCTGCCGGATTGAATGTCATAAAAGCGATTGATCAGGTTGGTAATGGTCGTCTTGCCCGCGCCGGTAGACCCCACAAAGGCGATTTTTTGCCCCGGACGCGCATACAGGCTCACGTCATGCAGCACGGTCTTTTCCGGAACATAGCCGAAGGAAACATCCCGGAACACCACGTTGCCTTCCACCTTGCGCAGCGTCGTTTTGCCGTCTTCCACCTGCTTCCAGGCCCATTCCCCTGTGTGCCGGTCCGCTTCCAGCAGTCTGCCCTGGGCATCCTCCGTTGCGTTTACCAGCGTCACCGTGCCCGCATCCTCTTCACAGGTTTGGTCAATCAGGCCAAAGATGCGCTCCGCGCCCGCCAATGCCGTCAGCACGCTGTTGAGCTGCTGGGACAATTGGGAAATCGGGTTGGAAAAGCTGCGCGTATATTGCAAAAACGCAATGACCACGCCCAGGCTCAATACGCCGTTGATCGCCAACACGCCGCCGCAAATGGCCGTAATGGCATAAAGCGTATGAGAAAGGTTGTTCATCAACGGCCCCAGAATGTTGGCGAAAATGTTGGCTTTGGTGGCCGCTTCGCTGAATTCATCGTTCAACGCTTCAAAGCCTTGCTTCGCGGCCTCCTCGTGGCAAAACACCTTTACCACGCGCTGCCCTTCGATCATTTCCTCAATGTATCCGTTCAATTGTCCCAGGCAGCGCTGGCGCTTGACGAAATACGCGCCGGACTTGCCGCTCACCACGCCTACCACCTTGATCATGACAAACATCATGAGAATTACGACAATGGTAAGCTGCCAGGAATAGACCAGCATCATAATAAACGTGCTAACCACCGTGATGCCCGAAGAAATGACGCTCGTAACGCTGTTGGACAGCATTTCCCGCACGGCATCGGCATCATTGGTGTAGTGGCTCATAATTTCGCCATGGGTTCGGCTGTCAAAATACCGAATGGGCAGCGTCTCCATTTTGTTGTACATGTCCACGCGCAGTTGGAACAGCGTCCCCGTTGTCACGTTCAGCATGATGCGGCTGTACACCCAGGATGCCATGGCGCCCGCCACATAAATTCCCAGCATGAGCGCCACTGCCTTTGCCAATTGACGCACCAGCGCCGGCACAAGGCCCTGCTCCGCCAAAGGTTCCAGACATTTGTCCACGATCTGTTGCAAAAACGCAGTGCCCGCCACGCTTGCGCCGGAGCTGACAATAATCAGCAGAACCACCAGCGCCAACTGAATTCTGTATTCGGACAAATAGGCAAGAATCCGCCCAAACGTCTTGCGAACATTTTTGGGGCGCTCCATCTTTCCGTTGTGATGTCCCGGACCCGGCATTTACGCCACCCCCTTTTGTTGCGAATTGTATACTTCGCGATAAATTTCGCTGCGCTCCATCAATTCTGCATGCGTACCCACATCTACAACTTTTCCCTCGTCCAATACAACCACTTTGTCCGCCTCCATAATGGAAGAAATGCGTTGGGCGATGATCAGTTTCGTGGTGTCGGGAAGCTGTTCCCGGAACGCCTTGCGAATTTTGGCGTCGGTTGCGGTATCCACGGCGCTGGTAGAATCGTCCAGAATCAGAATCTTGGGCTTTTTCAACAATGCGCGGGCAATGCAAAGCCGCTGCTTCTGTCCGCCGGACACGTTTACGCCGCCCTGTCCCAGCTGGGTTTCATATTGATCCGGGAAGGACATAATAAACTCGTGCGCCTGTGCAGCCCGGCAGGCCTGTTCAATTTCCTGCCGCGTGGCGTCGGGATTGCCCCAGCGCAGGTTTTCCAAAATTGTACCGGAAAACAGAACGTTTTTCTGCAGCACCATAGCCACATCGTCTCGCAGCGCTTCCAGGGAATACTCCCGCACGTCATGTCCACCCACAAGGATTCTTCCCGAAACCACATCGTACAGTCTGGGAATCAGTTGCACCAGCGTGGACTTGGAACTGCCGGTTCCGCCGATGATTCCCACCGTTTCGCCGGTGCGAATGTCCAGATTCACGTTCATCAGCGACAGTCGCTGAGCATCCTTTGCATAGCTGAAGGAGACGTTTTCAAAGCGAATCGAACCATCCTGCGGGCGCAGGCTTTTGTCCGCCTTGTCGTCCGTGATGTCGATCTCTTCGTCCAACACTTCCATAATGCGGTTCAGCGAGGCCATCGACAGCACCAGCATGATAAAGATCATAGAAATCATCATCAAAGACATCAGGATTTGCATAATGTAACTGATAAAGCTGGAAAGCTGACCGATTTGCAGCGTTCCCTGGCCAATCATGTTGCCGCCAAACCACAAAACAGCCACAATGCAGCCATTTGCGCAAATCTGCATCAAAGGCATGTTCAAAATGACGATCTTTTCCGCATGCCGCTGCGCTGCTTTTACGGCCTTTGCCTCATCTTCAAACTTGACCTTCTCGTAATCTTCCCGCACAAAAGCCTTGACCACGCGAATGGCAATGAGGTTTTCCTGCACGGTGGCGTTTAGTTTATCGATGTGCTTCAGCATGGCGCGAAACCGGGGAAACGCCGTGGATGCAATGAAATACAACGCCACGCCCAGCAGCGGAATCGCCACCAGAAACACCGTCGCCAGCTTTGCATTGATGGAGATTGCCATCAACAGCGCAAACAGAAACATGAAAGGCGCGCGAAACGCAGTACGCACCAACATCATAAATGCATTTTGGGCGTTATTCACGTCCGTCGTCAATCGCGTCACCAAAGACGCCGTGGAAAACTTATCTACATTGGCAAAGGAGAAATCCTGCACCTTGTCAAACAATGCTTTGCGCAGATTTTTCGAAAAGCCCACGCTGGCAATTGCGGCAAATCTCCCGCCCAAGGCGCCAAACAACATGCTGACCACAGCCATGCATACCATCAGCAAACCCATCAGAACCGTATAGCGAATGCCACGGTCGCCCTGAATTCCATTGTCGATAATCAATGCCATCACCATGGGAATCAGCACTTCCATGACCACTTCCCCGACCATGACCACAGGCGCGAGAATCGTATATTTCTCATAACCCTTCGTCATCTTGAGCAATTTCTTGAACAAACAAAATCCCTTCCTTTCCTTCCGCGCGCAACGTCGCACCCTATTGCGGCAGATTTTCCAAAATGCGCGCCAGCATTTCCTCCAGCTTCTTTTGCTCCTCTTCGTTCAACGGCGAAAGCACCCTTCGCTCAAACGCCCGCATGTCCCTTTCTCCTTCGTTCTTCATGGCCTCCGCCTTTTCCGTGAGCTCGATTCGGTTTACCCTCCTGCTCTCCGGATCCGGCACGCGGCAGATAAATCCGTTTTTTTCCAACCGGTCCAGCGTGCCGCTGACAGTGGATGTCTTCAGTCGAAGCGCTTCCTCTATGTCCCGCTGAATCACTCGCCTGCCCGCGTCTGCCGCGCGAAACAGAAACATCATTAAGCTCATTTGTGAAGTGGTCAATCCGTATTTTTCCAGCATACGGTCCCCATCCTTGCGAAACGCCCTTTCAATGCGTTTCAACGCCCTGCCAATTTCCATGATTCATCGCTCCATATCAGTTCGCTAGCGATATGTTAGCACGCTATTGTATCTGCCGCATTGTCCGCGCGTTAATTTTTCTCCGCGTTTTTGTGGCAAAACGGCAAATCCCAGTCGCCCGCCGAACAGATGGTTTGATCCATCCCCATCATGGCCATCGCCAGTTCCGGCGGAACCGTGCCTTCCTACACAATTCCACCGAAAAACGCTCCTCCGGCGAATCCTGCGGATTCCGGGCCGCAAAATCTGCAGGACCGCTATTTTTCCAGAGAAAAATCAGCGCCCGTGGCCGCCGTACACGCCGCCGACCGCGATGGGAATTCGAATGGTCCCAAGCCCTCTCGTGCTCTCCCTGCGTTTAGCGAC
>JAQXRL010000106.1 GCA_029218505.1 Eubacteriales bacterium
GCATTACCGGCCCATTGCTCGCCTGGTGGATCGCGCCCGGGATGCCTCCAGCGTGCCCATGGATGCGCCGCCCGGCGAAAATGAGTACGATTACATCGGCGAAATGATTTTGCACATGGCCCGTCAGGGACAGAATCTTAGCAGAAAGCTGGATGAGGAACAGCGATTGCTGCGCCAGCAATCCGCAACGCTGATCTTCAACGGTCTGGTGCGAGATCGCAGGGACATTCTTTCCAGGCTGGACTTCAGCGGCGTATCCTTGGAAACGGATAACTTTGCCGTGCTGGCAGTGGCCGCGGAAAGCGCAGAGGCTCTTTCGGGAGTCCGGCGGCGCGCATCGGCATTGTTGCAATATGAAACAGAGGAAAATGGCCGGTATGTGCTGTTGGCGCTCACGGGATTGCACAGCGAGGACAGAGACGGCACGGAGCGGCTGGCGCGCGCCAAGGCATTGGTGGGCGAAGAAGAATTGTGCGTCAGCGTTTCTGGCGTATGGGATGATCCGGAGCATATTTCACAGGCGCGAATGGAAGCAATGCGGGCGCTTGGATCTGCACAGGCGGGCGGGCCGGTGGCAATGCCCAAGGAGACCGGGGCGGAAAGAGCGTTGCAAATGGCGGACGCGCTTACCAGAGCCATTTCCGCCCGGGACAGCGATTGCGCCGTCGAGCTGCTGCGGCAGCTGCATGCCCTGTGTTTCAACGCGCGGGACGAAATTCGGACGCTGGAAAGCGTGCAGCGCGCCATTGTATCTGCGGCGATTGCCGTAGGCGAGGAAGAGGAAACGGACGCCACCGAAGCCTTGCTTGCATCCTTGCCCCAGCAAATTTCCGGACAGGGCGGAGATAGTTGGGCGGTCTTGGAAAACGTCGTTCGGGAATTTTGCGTGCGGGACGACCACAGCGACATTGTGGCGGCTGCGCTGGATTATATTCGTCAGAATTTTACCTGCAACGATTTGTCCCTGGATGCGGTGGCGGAGCATTGCCAGGTATCTTCCGCGTATTTGAGCCGGCTGTTCAAGCGGCGCATGGGCATCGGATACATTGATTATGTGACAGATTTGCGCATGACGGAAGCCAGAAGCCTGCTGCAGGCGACGACGCTGCCCGTGGCGGAAATCGCCCTGCGGGTGGGATATTTGAATGTATCCAGTTTTCGCAAAAAATTCAAGCTGGCTACGGGCATGAGCCTTTCGGAATATCGCCAGGACAACAGAAAGGAAGAGGAAACATGGGAAAATTCCCGTTGATTGTGGTGGGCGCAGGACCGGCGGGCTTTTGCGCGGCAGTGGCGGCGGCCAGGCTGGGAATCCGGACGCTGCTGGTGGAACAATACGGCACGCTTGGCGGCGCGATGACCGTGGGCGGCGTTCCTTACCCCATGAATTTCGCCGCAGGCAAGCGCCAGGTAATCGGCGGCGTGGGTTGGGAATTGATGCAGCGCCTGCTGGAAAAAGGCTGGGCAAGCGGCAGAGGCGAGCCGCCCTATGGCGTGCTGGATGTGGATATTGTCATGACGGCCTGCGAAATGGACGCAATGGCACAGGAAGCCGGCGTGGAACTCATGCTGAACTGCAAGCTGTGCAAAGCGGAGGCAGAAAACGGTCGGGTGCGCCGGGCGTGGTTTGCGGCGCCGGAGGGGCTGATTGCATTGGAGGCGGAAGCCTGGATCGACGCCACGGGCGACGGTCAGCTGGCGCATCTTTCCGGAGCAGCTTACGAAATGGGAGACGGCCAGGGCGAATTGCAGCCCGGCTCCCTGGGGTTTTGGATGGATGGCTATCGCGTAAGCGAAATGGACGGCGAAACCCTGCGCGCGTCGTTTCAGAGCGCCAGGGAAAAGGGCGAATTGCAGGCAGGGGATTATTATGGAGAGTCCGCCTGGGGCATTCCCGCGCTGTTTTCGGGGCATGGGTTAAACAAAAATCACGTAGAAATGTCGGATGTAACCGCGCGCAGCCGCACGAATGCCGCCCTGGAAGGCCGTGCGCGCATTGCCCGGGTGATGAATTGGGCAAAGCACAGCGTACCTCAGGCGAAACAGCTCTATGGCGCGTCGGTGTGTCCGGAAGCATGGCCCCGGGAAACCCGCAGAATTCTGGGCGTGGAATATGTTACGGCAGAAGACTACCGCGCCGCCAGGAAATATCCGGACGGAATATGTTACAGTTACTATCCCATGGATGTGCACAAAAAGCCCAAGGACGGCGCGCCGGCTTTTTTCCTGGAGTCGCATTCTTTGTCGCCGGACAGGGTGCCTTCCATTCCGTTGGGAGCGCTGGTTGTTCGGGAATTTGAAAATTTGCTGGTGGCGGGGCGCTGCATTTCCGGCGATCGCATGGCGCAATCTGCTTACCGCGTGCAGGCAACCTGCATGGGCATGGGCCAGGCGGCAGGAACGGCTGCGGCGATTTTTCTGGCCTCTCCGGGGGATATGCGCAATGTGAATGCGGACGCCGTGCGGCGGAGTTTGCAGGATCAGGGCGCGATTGTGCCGGAAAAGCCGTAAAAGAGCTCTGCGGGGAAAGAATTTTGGAAAGCCGGCGGACGGGGAAGCAAGCTCTCCCGCCACGGCCACCCTCTCCGGATTTTGCTGAAATCCTGCGGATTCCGGCCGCAAAGTCTGTACCCGTGGCCGCCGTACATGCCGCCGGCCACGATTGGAATTCGAGAGGTTCGAAGCCATCTCGTGCTTTCCCTGCGTTTTTCGACAGTCTGGCCGGAACGCCGATCAAGGCGTCCCGGCGATAGAAATCATGTGGAACAGAAAGGGCGTTCTTTGCGCGCCCTTTCTGTTTTTGTGCGGCGAAGGCGCTATGGACGCAGCCATGCACCATCGGCGTACGAAGGACTTCCTGTGCAGGCGGAAAGAAACGGCGTCTGTGATGTAGGATCGACCGGGGCAATTCGGAATTTGTTACGGGATCAACAATACCTGGCCGACGCTCAGACGCGAAGGATTGGTGATGCCGTTATAGCGGGCGAGTCTGTTCACGGTTGTGCCATATCGCCTGGCGATGGCCCATAGCGTGTCGCCTCTTTGTACGATATAGGTCGTGCCGCTTCCGTTGGGGATGCGGATGGTATCGCCGGCGTAGATCCGGTTCGGGTCGGCAATGCCGTTCAGACGGACAAGTTCATTGACGGTTGTGCCATACTGTTGCGCAAGTCCGGATAGCGTATCTCCCCGACGGATGACGTAATTTCGAGTGCCGGTGGTTGCCGGCACTCGAATGGTTGTGCCTGCATAAATCAGATCCGGATTCGTTATGCCGTTCAGGGCAACGAGTTCCTGCACCGTGGTGCCATAACGGCGCGCAATGCTGGTCAGGGTTTCTCCGCGAGAAATGGTATGCTCGATATATTCATTCACATTCTCCACGTCCTTATCATCCAATTTGGTTTCCGGGCGAAGCGGCGCCCGCCTGGGCGTTCCCGGCGCGACGATGCGCGTTCCGGGTTGCACGCATGGAACGTGCGATTCTTCGCCGCGACAAAGCGTTCGCGCAGAGGCATGCCGCGCCAACAACTCTTTGCATAACATCTTATGTGCCCTTCCGGCGGCGCGTGCAGACGATGCCGCATCAAAGCGCCGGCGCCTCATGGGTTCGCCTGAAATGCTCCAAATCAGGGCAAACGCAGTGCAAAAGAATCATGATCACAAAACGGACAGTCAGAATGTCCGAAAAAAGACAGCGTTTTTTGCAGTGGTATGTCCGATAGATGATGCAAATGTCCAAAATGTGTATATTGAGACACGAAAAACGACGTGTTATAATCTTTACAATTCAAAAAACGAAAGAAATCGCGCGGCGGCTGTTCCGAGGCGCGAATCCAATGGAAGGAGAGAGCGCGCATGCATGTGGGGATCAAGGCGGAGGGCCGGCGCAGGCTCAGGCTTGCGGCGCGGTATTGGCAACTGTATTTGCTGATACTGCCGCTGTTGGTGTATTTGTTTTTGTTCAATTATATGCCAATCTACGGTGTTCAGGTAGCGTTTAAGGACTTTCGAACAAACCTGGGCATTTGGGGAAGCAAATGGGTGGGACTGAAGCATTTCATACGGTTTGTGGAATATCGGGGCTTTTCCCAACTGTTGATCAACACGCTGACCATCAGCTTGTATTCCATTTTGACGTTCCCCTGTCCTGTGATTTTTGCATTGATGCTGAACGAATTGCGCAGCGACAAATTCAAAAAGACCGTACAGATGGTGTCTTATGCGCCGCATTTTATCTCCACGGTGGTTATCTGCGCCATGATCAAGCTGTTCTGTTCCCGAAGCGCGGGCATATTGAACAATTTGATCGAAGCCTTGGGCGGCGTTCGCAGCGATTTGCTGTCCAATCCCAAATTGTTTGCGCATATTTACGTCTGGTCGGGCGTGTGGCAGGAATTGGGCTGGGGCGCGATTATCTATCTGGCGGCGTTATCCGGCGTGTCCAGTGAAATTGTGGAAGCGTCCCTCATCGACGGCGCAAACCGGCTTCAAGTGGTATGGTATATCAATTTGCCCACGATTCTGCCCACGGTGGTGATTATGTTGATCATGCGCTGCGGCAGCGTGCTTTCGGTGGGCTTTGAAAAAGTATTCTTGCTGCAAAACTCCCTGAACTTGGAAGCATCACAGATTATTTCCACATATGTATACGAAATCGGCTTGCAAGGCGGACAGTTCAGTTATTCCGCGGCCATCGGCCTGTTCAACAATGTGGTGAACATCGTCATCCTTTTGCTGGTAAACAAGGTGTGCAAAAGCGTGTCGGAAATCGGCATATGGTAGGAGGCGCCTCATGAGCAAGATGAAAAAAACCCGTGCGGATGCGGCATTTGATGTGGCCAATGTGGCGCTGCTTCTGCTATTGCTGGTGATTCTGTTTTATCCGCTGTATTTTGTGTTGGTTGCTTCCATTTCGGATCCGTATGCCATTGCGCAGGGGCAGGTGACGCTGCTTCCGGTGAAGCCCACGTTGGAGGCATATCAAAACATCATGAAGGACAGCCGCATTTGGGTGGGATATCGAAACACCATTCTGTATACGGTGTTTGGCACGATGTTGAGCTTGGCGCTGACCATTCCGGCGGCGTATGTGCTCAGCAAGAAGGATCTGCCGGGCCGGGGATTCCTGATGACGTATTGCCTCATCACCATGTATTTCGGCGGCGGACTGATTCCCACATATTTGATCGTCAAGGATCTGGGGCTGTTGAACAAGGCGTATACTCTGGTGGTGCTGGGCTCGGTCAGCGTGTACAACCTGATCGTGACGCGATCGTTTTTCCAATCTACGCTGCCGGATGCGCTGTTTGAATCCGCGCGCATCGATGGCGCCAGCGAAGGGCGAATGTTCTTTTCCATTGCGCTGCCGCTGTCAGGATCCATTTTGGCGGTCATGGCGCTGTATTACGGCGTAGCCCGTTGGAACGAGTTTTTCAATGCGCTGATTTATGTATCCAATGTGGAATATCAGCCGCTGCAATTGGTGTTGCGCAGTCTGCTTTTGCAAAGCCAGCAGGCGGTGCTGGATGCGGCGCTTACCAACGATTCGGAAATGTTGGCGGATGCCGCCCGGTTGGCGTTGATGGCGGAAGCCATGAAATATGCCATCATCTTTATCGCCTCTGCGCCGCTTTTGGTTGCGTATCCCTTTGTGCAAAAGCACTTTGTGAAGGGCGTCATGATTGGCGCGTTGAAGGGATGATACGGCAAAAAGCCGTTCATTGGAAAAACAGAAAGGAGAAACCCAAATGATCAGAAAGCTGTTGTCCCTGGTGCTGGCCCTGCTCATGGTTGCCGGTTATGCCTTTGCCGCGCCGGAATACATGAACATGGACAGCGAATTGCCCATCGTCAAGGACGGAGAAACCGTCACGGTGAAACTGGTGTCGCTGCAGGCGGATGCCTATCCCAGCAAGCCCGAAGATATTTGGCTGTGGGAGTACATGCGCCAGGCCATGAACATTGATTTGCAGGTGGAACACGTGCTGCAAAGCGCCGCTGACGAGCGGTTGAACCTGATGATGGTTTCCGGAGACCTGCCGGACATCATCGTTGGCTTTGGCTTGGACACCAACGAACTGGTGCGCTACGGCCAGGTGGAAGGCCAGTTGCTGGACATCGCGCCCTATCTCACCGAGGAATACGCGCCCAACATGGTGCAGTGGATCGAAAAGTTCCCGGAAATCAAGGCGTTGATCACTGCGCCCGACGGCGGCATTTATTCCATCTTCGCGTACGTCATGGACGTTGCCCACGGCCCGCGCTTCTTCGTGAAGGAATCCTATTTGGAGGAGAAGGGAATCGCCCTGCCCTCCACGCTGGACGAGTTTACCGAACTGCTTCGCGCCTTTAAGGCGGATTATCCGGATTCCACGCCCCTGGGCGGTTCGGAAAACGGCAATGATCCCCGGGCATGGATGCTCACCGCGCTGGGCTACCTCACCCAGGACAGCACCGGCATGTCCGCTGCGTTGCGGGAAGGACAGGTGGTCATTCCTGCTGCGGATGAAACCTACGGCGAGTTTTTGAAGATCATGAACACGTATTACAACGAAGGATTGATCTCTCCGGACTTCTTCACGTTGGATGCCACCGCTGTGAATGCGCAGATGGCGGAAGGCAAGAACGTGGCGTCTGCCACCGGCGCGCCCTTCCTGCAGCTGCCCAATGCGGAAGACTTCCAGCAATGGACCCACGCCAAGCCCGTTACCAGCGAATGGAACGACACGCCCATATACGTTCAGGGCCCCACTGTGAATGTCGGCGGCATGGTGTTTTCCGCCAATACGGAGCATCCTGAACTGCTGGTTCGCATTGCGGACTACTTCTTCAGCCATGAAGGCGGTCTGTACAAATGGAGCGGTCCCTGGGCGCAGTCCGAGGATACGCTGGGCATGACCGGCGGCTGGGACTTTGAAGAAGGCAGCGATACCAGCTACTTTACGGTAGACGCGAAGGAAGGCAAATATCCCAGCACCTATGCGGCCATCGTATCCAGCATTGCGCCTTGGGGCGGCAGCGAAACCTTTGGTTGCCGCATGGACATCAACGATCCGGACGACCGCTTCTTCCACATCAAGATGATGCAGACGATTGCCGGAAAGCAGACGTTGGGCAAGGTGTTCCGCGAAGAATACGGCGATGACTTCTGGCGCATGACCCGGGAAGAAAACGCCATGGAATACTTGACCGCGGGATATCCCACCGTTACCTATTACACGGAGGAAGAATCCATTCGCATCAACGAACTGGTGTCCATCATCCAGCCTCACGTGAAGACGGAAACGGCGAAGTTCATCACGGGCGTGCGCTCTCTGGATGAATTTGACAAGTATCTGGAAGAATTGAAGGATCTGGGCGTGGAGGAACTGCTTGGTTTCTATACTGCCGCCTATGAAACCTATCTGTCCAACCTCGGCTGACGCAATTGCATGAAACGACCGGAAGCCCGCGCCGGCATGGCACGGGCTTTCCTTTCCAGGAGGAAAAAGAAATGTACGGGAACGCCATGATGCTGGAAAACAGCAGATTGATGCTGCGAATCTGCCCTGAAGAAGCCATATTTGCGTTGACGGACAAGCGTACGGGCGCCTGTTTTCTCCAAAGCCCCGGCGAATTCGGATTTCGGTTCGCGGATTTGACCCGGGCGGAATCCGCTCTTGTCTTTTCATTGATCCAGGGGAGCGCCAACCTGGCCCGCTGCGAATTGACGTTGGCGGAAAATTTTGTCCAACTTTCCCTGGAAGGCGCGGGAACGATGGAGGAATTGGCCTTTCCGGCGGCGTGGCGTGGGCAAAAGGGCGATTTATGCCTGTATCCCATCGGCACGGGCGTGTGCTTTCCCGCGGAGGACAGCGAATTTCCCATTCCGGAATGGCTGGATATGGTGCATGGCGCCCATCTTTCCATGGCCATGTGGGGGATGCAGCGGGGAAATACGGTGCTGTTTTCGGTGTTGGAACGCTGTACGGATGCTCGTTTGCATACGCTGCGGCCCCATGGACTTCCCGAAAGCGGCGTGGTGTGGCTCAGCCAAAAGGGCGATTGGGGTTATCGCCGGGTCATGCGGTTTTATCTGGCGGGCAGCGTGGCGGAAGCCTGTGCCTGCGTGCGTTCCTGGCGGGAACAGTTGGGGTATGTTCGCACGCTGCGGGAAAAGATGGCCCATACGCCGGAGGTGGAAAAGCTGCTGGGGGCGGCGGACATATGGCTATGGGATGACAACAACATGAATCGCCTGTATGCCCGGCCTGAACAGCCGGAAAAGACGCCCAGGGATGTGCGGCGGATTGCCCGGGAAATGCTGGAATTGGGGTTCGACCGGGTGCTGTGGAATTCCTTTGAAGGGGAAACCCCGGAAGACTGCCGCTTTCTGAAGGAACAGGGCTGGCTGGTGGGCAAATATGACATCTATCGGGATGTCATTCCGGAGGACGCCCGCAAACATGTCATTCCATACCGTCTTGCCCGGGGCGCGCATCATTTCAAAAATTGGCCTGACGACGTGCGCATGGAGCGGGACGGCCAACTGTCCAAGGCTTGGCAGCTGCACACCGTGGACGGAAATATGTGTTATCAGAATTCCATTTGTGATCTGTGCGCTTTGAAGATGACCATGGAGGACGTGCCGCCGGACGTCAAGCGGGTAGGTTACAATTCCCGGTTTATCGATGTGCAGGGCGGTTTTTCCGGCAGCGAATGCTGGCATCCCATGCATCCATGCACACGGGAGGATTCCCGGCGATACATCTGCCAGCAGACGGAGTTTTTGGGGGATATGGGGCTCGTGGCAGGCGTGGAAGCCGGCCAGGAGGGCGCTGTTCGGGCATATCACTTCAGCGAGGGAACCATCAGTCCGTTGATCTTCCGGCAGGACGACGCAGGCCGGCGCATGAACGCCATGTATTACGGAAAGGACGTTCCGCCGCAGATTTCGGGGGGAATGCTCAACGCCGCCAGACGATTGCCGCTGTGGGATCTGGTGTATCATGATTGCGCGGTGAATTACTGGTATTGGGGCGACAGCAGCAATTGCTGCCCGGAATGGATGCCGGTGCGGGATTTGTTCGACGCGCTGTACGGCTATCCGCCTTTGTACAGCCTGAGCGCCAGCCAATGGGAGCAGATCAAGGATCAGGTGGCGGCGTCCTATCGCCGGGCAACGGCCACGGCGCGGAAAGTGGCGCTGTTGCCCATGACGGGGTTCGACTGGCTGACGCCGGACCGCTTGGTGCAGCGAACCGTATTTGGCGGCAGATACACGGTAACGGCGAATTTTTCGCAGGAACCTTTCTCCATGTCCGATGGCAGTGTCCTGCCGGCGGGAGCATGGCGCATGGATGCGATTGGAGGCGACGATGATGCGGATTGAACGGCAGGGCATTGTGATGGAGTTGGAACAGGACGGTTCCTTTGGCATCGGCGTGGGTGCGCTGTGGTTTGAGCAGCGTTGCCGGGGATTTGCCGCCCAGGAGATGCGTTTGCAGGAAAACGGAATGTCCTATCGCCTGGTGCGGACGGATGGAGTTGCGCTGAATGCCGCGCTGGAGATTGTTGAAGGCGGGGTGGAATTGACGCTGACGGGCGACGCGCGCTTTGATGCGCTGGAATACCCCGGCGGGACGCGCGTGCTTCCCGGAGACGTGGCCTTGCTTCCCATTGGCGGCGGCTTTGCCTTTCCTGTGGATGATCCGTCGGTGCGGGTGCTTCCGGAAGATGCGCGAACGTGGTCTGTTTCCCAGTGCATGGGCATGATCGGCCTTACCCGGGGCGATGGCTGGCTGGTGACGGCGCTGGAGGATGCTTCCGATGCGGAAGTTTGCCGCCGTCGGGACGAAAACGGCATGCTTCGGCCGTATTTGCGCCTCCTGCCGGAGTTGGGAAAATTGGCATATGCCCGCAAGCTGCGCTTTCTGGTGGGAACACAGGGCGGACTCACGGCGGCATGTTTGGCGTATCGCGCGTACCGGCAAGCGCAGGGATTGGTGGTCACGCTGAAGCAAAAACGCGAACACATTCCCGGCGTGGACAAATTGCTGGGCGCGGCGGATGTATGGTTATGGCACGACCGCTATGAGGAGGCTATGTATTCCACGTCCACGGAGGAATTTGATTTGCGAAATCAGGACGCGGTGCTTTCCGTGGCCAGAGAGATGCATGCAAACGGATTGAAAAACGCCGTTTTCGGCATGTTCTTCCGAGACGATTGCCAGGCATCCGGCGAATTGCGCAAGATGGGCTATCTGGTGTCCAAGTATGACAATTATACGGATTTGCTGCCCGGCGAGGTGGCGCCGCTGATTCCCAAATTCCGCATTG
>JAQXRL010000107.1 GCA_029218505.1 Eubacteriales bacterium
ATTCCTCGAAGAATCGCCTGCGCAATTTTCTGCACAAGGCGTTCCATGCAATTCGAGAAAAACGTTCCGGGCGCGCCAAACGTCAAGGCGAAAATTGCCGCCAGCACGCCGAAAAAAATGGGAAACGCCAGATATTTGTGCGTGACAATTCGGTCAATTTTGTCCGAGCGCGTGCTATCCTCCAAGGGAGAACGATATCCTGCTCCCTGCAATGCCCGCTCTATCGCGGCATATCTGGCCTTCGCCACCTGGATCAATCCATCCGTGCCCCGTCCCGCGGCGTACCGTTGCGTCAGCCGCGCCACATTCTTCCCATGTTCCGGCAAAACCTCCGAGGATTCTTCTCCTTCCAGCAGCGCCATCGCCGTCCACATCGCCGGCGCGCCGGGCTTTAACCATGGCCTGATTTGCGCCACTGCGTCCATGGTTACAGCATCATATCGCGCCAAGGGCCGCACAGGCGTTTGCATCTGTTGGTAAATCGCATGAAACATGGCGTCGAAACCCTTTCTTTTTTTGGCGGAAATGGGCACCACCGGCGCGCCCAGCAGCGTGGACAGCGCTTTGCAGTCCACCAAACCGCCCCGGCGCGAAAATTCATCCATGAGATTCAGCACCACCACCATGGGTCTGCCCAATTCCATCAATTGCATGGTCAGATACAGATTTCGCGCCAGATTCGTCGCATCCACAATGTTCAAAATTACGTCCGGAGCGCCGCGGGTTAGAAAATCCAGCGTTACGCGTTCCTCAATGGAATATGGCGCCAGGGAGTATGCTCCCGGCAAATCCACCAACGTAGCCTCCCGTTCGCCAATGAGGAATTGCGCTTCCTTTCGTTCCACCGTGACGCCGGGCCAATTGCCCACGTATTGATTCGCGCCCGTAATGGCGTTAAACAGCGTGGTTTTTCCGCTGTTGGGATTGCCCGCCAGGGCCACAACGCCCCCCATTAGGCGCGCTCCCGGCGTACCATGACGCCCCGGGCGTCTTCCGCGCGCAACGTCAGGGAGTATCCCCGCAAGCGCGCCCGAATGGGGTCTCCCAGCGGCGCGCGCCCACGCACCGTCACGCGCACGCCCGGCGTCAAGCCCATCTCAATCAGTCTGCGCCGCACCGGGCCTTCCAGACGGATTTCCTCCACAACGCCTGTTTCGCCCCACTTTAGCTGCTCCAACGACACGCATTCCATATTTTCGCCTCCCCTGGACATCGCGCTTGCGCGAACCCTTCGGTTCCGTCGCATAAAAGTATATCGCGCCGCAGCATTCCCATGACCTGTTTTGCAAAAGGTAAAATGTGCGTAATCTCCTGCGAAACCTTCGCGATTTTGGTATAATGAAGGATATGAATTCTTACGCGAAATATCGCGTCCGGGAGAGACGGACATGACCGAAGCCTTTGATGTGGTAATCATTGGCGCGGGACACGCCGGCTGCGAGGCCGCCCTTGCCTGCGCCCGCATGGGATTGAACACCCTTTTAACCACCATGAACCTGGATTCCCTGGCCATGATGCCCTGCAATCCCGCCATTGGCGGCACGGCCAAGGGACACCTTGTTCGAGAATTAGACGCCTTGGGCGGCGAAATGGGCCGCGCCATCGACGATACTTTTCTTCAGTCCAGAATGCTCAACACTGGCAAAGGTCCGGCGGTACATTCTCTGCGCGCTCAAGCGGACAAAAAAGCCTATCAGCTGCGCATGCGCAAAGCCGTGGACGAATGCGAAAACCTGACGCTGCGCCAGGCGGAGGTATGCGAAATCCTGACGAAAAACGGTTGCGTCAGCGGCGTTCGCACCACCACCGGAAGCGCCATTGCCTGCCGGGCGGTGGTCGTCTGCACCGGCGTATACCTGAAAAGCCGCATCATCATCGGCCCTTGCGCCTGGAACGGTGGGCCCCAGGGGCTGATGGCCGCAAATTCCCTGACGGAAAATCTGGCGGACCTGGGCTTCTCCATCCGCCGGTTCAAAACCGGCACGCCCGCACGCCTGGACGGGCGCACCATTGATTTTTCCCGCATGGAGCCCCAAGCCGGCGATGAGCCGATCACCCCGTTTTCCTTTATGACGGACGCGTCCCGCCTGCAAAACCGCGCCCTGTGCTATTTAACATACACCAGCCCGGAAACGCACAAAATCATTTTGGACAACCTGGACAAGGCGCCCATGTATTCCGGGGCCATCCGCGGCACCGGCGCACGATATTGTCCTTCCATTGAGGACAAAGTCGTTCGCTTCAAGGACAAGGAACGGCATCCCATCTTCATGGAACCCGAAGGCCTGTACACCATCGAATGGTATGCCCAGGGCATGTCCACCTCCATGCCGGAGGACATTCAGCGGGCAATTTACCGCTCCGTACCCGGATTGGAGCACGCGAAGATTCTGCGCCTGGCTTACGCCATTGAATACGACTGCATTGATCCCACCCAGCTCACGCCCGTGCTTGGCGCGCGTCACATTCCCGGCCTGTATCTGGCAGGTCAGGTGAACGGCACCTCCGGTTACGAGGAGGCCGCCGCCCAGGGAATATATGCCGGCATCAACGCGGCCCTGTACGTTCAAAATCGCCCTCCCATGCTGATCACGCGTTCCGACGGATACATTGGGGTTTTGGCGGATGATCTGGTGACCAAGGGAACCGACGAACCGTATCGCATGATGACCTCCCGGGCGGAATACCGCCTGCTGCTGCGGCAGGACAACGCCGATCTTCGCCTGACGGAAAAGGGGTTTCAGGCAGGCCTGGCCACAAAAGAGCGGTTGGATCGCATGCTTCGAAAGCGGGAAGACACGGCTTCCGCCAAGCAGCGGCTCCATCAAATGAAGCTGTTGGATTCTCTGAAAAAAACGGAAAACACCTTTGAAACGCTGCTTTCAGAACATCCCGAACTGGCAGACATTCCGCCGGAAGTGCGCGAACAGGTGGAAATCGACACAAAATACGCCGGCTATATCGACCGCGCGTCGGCAGAGCAGCGCAAATTCCGGCGCATGGAGGACATGGCGCTGCCGCAGGACGTGGATTACATGACCATCACCGGATTGCGCATTGAAGCCCGTCAAAAGCTAAACCGTCAAAAGCCCGCGTCCCTGGGGCAAGCCTCCCGCATTCCCGGGGTGTCTCCCGGAGACGTAGAGGTGCTGATGATTTACCTGGAACGGGAGAGGAGGTTGAAGGCATGAACTGGAAGCCCACATGCAAGCTTTGGCACAAACTGACAACCGGCATCAGCATCGCCGCCGCGGCGTGGATGTTTTGGGACGTCTTTTGCATGTGGAAGACCATGCCGGAACGCCTGCCCTCCCATTACAACGCCATGGGACAGCCGGACGCCTATGGCGGGAAGGCTACCGCCTTTGCCCTGCCCGTTGTGGCCGCAGTCCTTTTGACGCTCATGCTGTTTTTCCGCAGGAAGCCGCAGCATTGGAATTTTCCCGTGCCTGTCACGGAAGAAAACCGCGATCGTCTCTATGGACTCGCCTACGACATGCTGCACTGGCTCGCGCTGGCCGTGATGCTCATCTTTGCGCCCATGCAGTATTGCGTGGATCACAGCCTTTCCCTGAGCGTCTGGTTTGCCCCGGCCACGATTGCCGCCGTGTTCGGCATCCTTCTCGTTTACACAATTCGCATGGTCAAAACGCAGAAACGGAGGAATCCGCCATGCTGAAGGAATATTGCATGACCGCCGCCGGAACAATGAATCTGGCGCTTACAGAGGAACAGGCGGACAAACTGGTTCGCTTTCATGAAATGCTGACCGCCGCCAACGCCCGCATCAATCTGACGCGCGTCAGCGCGGAATGGCGGGAAGCTGCCGATCGCAACTATCTGGACAGCATGGCGCCGGCGCGATTTCTTCCGAAAGGCATCCAGACCATGGTGGACGTGGGCACGGGCGCAGGTTTTCCGGGCATTCCCCTGTCCATCCTTCGCCAGGACATTCGCGTCACGCTTCTGGATTCCCTGGGCAAGCGGGTGGAATTTCTGCAAAGCGTCATCGATGCTTTGCAGCTAAACGCCTGCGCCGTGCATATTCGGGCGGAGGAGGCGGGGCGGCAAGCGGCATATCGGGACGCGTTCGACGTTGCCGTCAGCCGCGCCGTAGCGCCCATGAACGTGCTATGCGAACTTTGCCTGCCATTGGTTCGGCCGGGCGGACAGCTATTGGCGCTGAAGGGCCCCGGCCTGGACGAGGAAATCCGTCAGGCTGAAAACGCATTTGCCCAATTGGGCGGACGCTGTCTGGCGCTGCATCCCATGGAGATTCCCGGCCGGGATTGGAACCATTGCCTGGCCGTTGTGGAAAAAATTTCGCCCACGCCGGAAAAGTTTCCCCGGCGCGCAGGCATGCCGGAAAAGAAACCCATTCTGTAACGGAGGAAAACACCATGAAAGACGGATTTGTGCGGGTGGCAGCCGGCTCTCCGGAGCTGCGCGTGGCAGACACTCGGTTCAACGGGGAAAAGATTCTCGAAATGATGCGGGAAATGGCGGCAAACGGCGCGAAAATTGCCGTATTTCCGGAAATGTGCATCACCGGATACACCATCCAGGATTTGGTGTTTCAGCCGGTGTTGCTGCAGGGAGCCATGGAAGCGCTGCAGAAAATTGCCGCCGCTTCAGATGGTCTGGACATGCTCACCGTGGTGGGATTGCCCGTCGCCTGCAAAAACAGCCTGTACAACTGCGCCGCCATTGTCAAAAACGGAAAGATTCTCGGCTTGATCCCCAAAACACACATTCCCAACTACGGCGAATTTTATGAAGCGCGCCATTTTGCTTCCGGCAAGGATATCTGCGAACAGATTTCCGCCTTTGGCGGCGAGGCTCTCATTCCGCTGTGTGCCAACCAAATTTTTTCCGCGAAAGACATGCCCGATTTGTGCGTGGGCGTGGAAATCTGCGAGGATTTGTGGGCGCCCAATCCTCCCGGCACAGAGCTTGCGTTGTCCGGCGCCACGATTCTTGTCAATCCCTCCGCTTCCGATGAAGTGGTGGGCAAGGCGGAATACCGGCGGCAGCTGGTAGCGGGACAGTCCGCGCGGCTGGTGTGCTGTTATATTTACTGCGACGCCAACTGGGGGGAATCCACCCAGGACATGGTGTTCGGCGGACACAACATCATCGCGGAAAACGGCGTGATTCTGGCGGAATCCACCCGCTTTGAGGGCGGCGCGATCTATGCGGACGTGGACGTTGGTTTTCTGGCGGCAGAACGCCGGCGCATGAACACCTTCCGTTCCCACGCAGAGATGACGCGCCAAAGCTTCACCATGCGCCGGGACAGTTTGGATCTGCACCGGTTTGTGGATCCCATGCCCTTTGTACCGTCGGATCCCGCCAAGCGGGAAGCGCGATGTGAAGAGATTCTGTCCATCCAGGCCCATGGTCTAGCCCGGCGTCTGATGCATACCCATGCCGGTTGCGCCGTCGTCGGCGTGTCCGGCGGGCTGGATTCCACCCTCGCCATGCTGGTGGCGGCGCGCGCGCTGAAAATTGCCGGCTTGCCCGCAGAAACCCTGCTGGCCGTAACCATGCCCTGTTTCGGCACCACCAATCGCACATATCAAAACGCCTTGAAGCTGGCCCAAGGATTGGGCGCTCGACTGAAAGAGGTGCGCATCGGCGATGCTGTAAAGCAACATTTTTTGGACATTGGCCTTCCGGAAACCGATCGCAGCGTGTCTTACGAAAACTCTCAAGCCCGGGAACGCACCCAGGTGCTGATGGATCTTGCGAACATGCACGGCGGTTTGGTAATCGGAACGGGCGATCTGTCCGAACTGGCCTTGGGGTGGGCCACCTATAACGGCGATCACATGAGCATGTATGGCGTCAACGCTTCTGTTCCCAAGACATTGATTCGCTATTTGGTGCGCTATTGCGCGGACAAAACCGACAATGCGCTTTTGCGGGAAGTTTTGCTGGACGTGCTGGATACGCCGGTCAGCCCGGAATTGCTGCCGCCGGAGGAAAACGGCGAAATTGCGCAAAAAACCGAGGATTTGGTGGGGCCGTATGAACTGCACGACTTCTTCCTGTATCACATGGTGCGCCGTTACGCTTCCCCGGAAAAACTTCTGCGGCTGGCAAACGTCGCATTTGCGGGAAAATTCGAAGGGGATTTCATCGAAAAATGGCTGAAAACTTTCCTGCGCCGCTTCTTCCAGCAGCAGTTTAAGCGTTCCTGCCTGCCCGACGGCCCCAAGGTCGGCACCGTTACGCTATCGCCCAGGGGAGATTGGCGCATGCCCACCGACGCCTTCGCCACGCTGTGGACAGAGTTCGACAGGCGCCGGACGGGATTCTGACATCTTTGGCATCCAGGGATTTGTTTTCAAATATTTTACAGTTCTGACATCATAGTTTGCGGCGGTGCAAGATATACTAAGCACAGCCAGAAACGAATGGACAAGCTGGCTTGTAAAGGAGGGAATTTTCATGAAAAAGACGCTTATTTTCCTGATGGCAACGCTTATGCTAATGATGTTGGTGACGGGTTGTTCCTCAAATGATACCACTGCCACGCCCACGGCTTCCCCTGCCACGGAAGTAACGCAAACGCCCGTCGCAGAAGGAACCGTTCCCACGGAAACGAACGCAACGGAGACGGACGCCGTGGAAACCACCGTTCCGGAAGCGGACGTGACAGCCGAAGCAAGCCCCGCTGCATAAGCAGCATCCATACGACATTCTTTGCGTGCATCCCGGAAACCAGCAGGTTTCCGGGATGCTTTCTCAAAGGGAAATTTTGCTTTACGGCAAGGGCGTTTTGATGTATAATACAAAGATGAAATGCAATTGGCGCAATTTGCGCCATGAGAGGATGGTTAATCATGGCAAAAGGCGGATTTCCCAACATGATGGGCGGAAACATGCAAGCTCTCGCGCGCCAGGCGCAGAAGCTTCAGCAGCAAATGACAAAAATGCAGGAAGAATTGGAAGCAAAGGAATATGAAGCATCCTCCGGCGGCGGAATGGTGACGGTGAAGGTCAACGGCAAAAAGGAAGTTCTCTCTTTGGAAATCAAGCCCGAGGCCGTGGATCCGGAAGACGTGGAAATGCTGCAGGATCTGGTAATGGCGGCTGTCAACGAGGCGTTGCGCACCGCCGGCGAAACCATGGAACGGGAAATGAGCAAGCTTACCGGCGGCATGAACGTGCCCGGCCTGTTTTGATGCGCCATGGCAGAGGTTGAGGCCATCGCCCGCCTGGTAAATCAATTGTCCCGTCTGCCCGGCGTCGGAAGAAAGTCCGCCCAACGGCTGGCGTATCATATTTTGTCCCTGCCGGAAGATCAGGTTCGTGATTTGGCGGTCGCCATTTTTAACGGCAAAAAGCAAGTACACTTCTGCCCCGTTTGTGGAAATTACACGGACACGGATCCATGTGTCATCTGTTCCGATCCCAACCGTCGCAAAGATATCGTTTGCGTGGTCAAGGATCCCAGAGACGTGAACGCCATGGAGCGCATGCGGGATTATAACGGGCAATATCATGTGCTACACGGCGTCATATCCCCCATGGAGGGCGTCGGACCGGATGATATCCGCATTCGCGAACTCATGTCGCGCCTGTCCTCCGGAGAAATCCAGGAGGTCGTGCTGGCCACCAATCCCGACGTGGAAGGAGAGGCCACCGCCGCATATATTTCCCGGCTGATCAAACCCATGGGCATTCGCGTAACCCGCATCGCCCACGGCGTTCCTGTGGGCGGCGAATTGGAATATACGGACGAAGTTACCCTGCTTCGGGCCTTTGAGGGCCGCAGAGAGGTTTGATTCCCGATCCGCGCATCGTTTTTTCGCACTTGCAGACAATATTGGCGTGGAGGTGCTTGCATGTACGATATTCTCATCGTGGGCGGCGGCGCTGCCGGTTTGACCGCGGGCCTGTATGCCGCCAGAGCCGGCCTGAAAACCGGCGTCATCGAATCCGGTTTTGCGGGAGGACAGGCCTCCACCACGGATCGCCTGGAAAATTACCCCGGGTTTCCCGACGGCGTGGGCGGGCCGGAATTGATGATGTCCTTTGAACAGCAGGCATCCCGATTCGGCATGGAAACCATTGCCGGCCAGGCGGAAGCTTTGCGCTTGACCGGATTGGAAAAAAACGTCATGGTAGACGGAACAGAATATTCCGCCCGCAGCATCATCCTCGCCATGGGCGCCAAGCCCCGAAAATTGGGCGTGCCCGGCGAGGAAGAAAACATCGGGCGGGGCGTTTCTTATTGCGCCACATGCGACGGCGCGCTATATCGCGGCAAAACCGTGGCCGTGATGGGCGGCGGCGACACCGCGGTAGAGGACGTCAACTTTCTGACGCAGTATGCCAAGGTATTCTGGCTGCACCGTCGGGCCTCCCTGCGCGCCATGGGACGCGCGGCAGATCGCGCATTGGCGCATCCCCAGGTCACGCAAATGTTTTCCCGAACAATTCTTGGCATTCGCAGGGAGGACGCCCGCCTGACCCTGGATTTGTCCAGCGGCGACACATTGTCCGTGGACGGTTTGTTCATTGCCGTAGGCACACAGCCCATGACCGAACTGGCGCGCGGTTTGCTTCCCCTGACGAAGGACGGCTATATCATCGCCGGAGAGGACACCGTCACGGCAATCCCCGGCGTCTTTTGCGCAGGCGACTGCCGGCAAAAGCCCCTGCGTCAGGTTATTACCGCATCCGCAGACGGCGCAGTGGCCGCCTTTATGGCTGCGCGCTACCTTTCTGAGCAATAATCTTTCCGGAAACACACATGTCCGGGCGCACCGCCCGGACATCGGACTGTCGAAAAACGCAGGGAGCGCACGAGAGGGCTTCGGCCCACTTGAATTCCAATCGTGGCCGGCGGCGTGTACGGCGACCACGAGCGCTGATTTTTTCCTGAAAAAATATCGCTGCCTTGCAGATTTTGCGGCCGGAATCCGCAGGATTTCAGAAAAATCTGGAGAGAATGACCGTGGCGGGGGAGCAAGCTTGTCAAATAGACGAT
>JAQXRL010000108.1 GCA_029218505.1 Eubacteriales bacterium
AACGACGAAGGGCGAAGCACGCCGCTGCCGCGGCTCTCCGCCCTGGAAAACCTTATTCTGCGATTTGTTTTTTCACCATTTCTACAATTTCGTTCACCACGGTTTGTATCAGCGCAAGATCGATTCCTTCGGCCATAATGCGAATCAATGGCTCCGTGCCGGAAACGCGCGCGACAATGCGACCGTCGTGTCCCAACAATTCCTTTTTCTCTTCGATAAATTCCTTGATTTGAGGATCGATCAGGAACTTCAGCTTGCCATCCTGGGTGGTCTTGATGTTTTCCATCACCTGAGGATAGCGGGTCATGATCTTTGCGGCTTCTTTCAGGGAAACGCCTTCCCGCTTCAACAGAGAAAGCAATTGTATCGCCGTAAGCTGGCCATCGCCTGTGGTGGCAAAATCGCGGAAGATGACGTGTCCGGACTGCTCTCCGCCGAAATTGTACTCCTCCATCAGCATTTCTTCCAACACATAACGGTCGCCAACCTTCGTCACGACAAAATGAATGCCGTTGTCCTCGCAGAATCGGGACAAGCCCATGTTGGACATGATCGTTCCGACCACGGTGTCCCGGGCCAGTTTGCCGCGTTTTTTCATATCCAGCGCGCAGATTGCAATGATGAAATCGCCGTCCACCATATTGCCGTCTCCGTCCACGCACAGGCAGCGATCCGCATCTCCGTCAAAGGCCACGCCAATGTCCAGTTGGTTTTCCCGCACGTACTGAATCAAGCCTTCCAGATGCGTACTGCCGCAGGCGAGATTGATGTTGCCGCCATCCGGCGCATCGTTGAGAATATGGCAATCCGCGCCCAATTCCTGAAAGAGCCTGCGCGCCGTAAAGGACGCGGCGCCATTGGCGCAGTCCACCGCGAGAGACACACCCTCCAGAGAAGTGGGAATGGTGCTCTTCAAATGGGCAATGTAATCCTTTACCGCATCCGTCTTTGTGGATACCTTTCCGATATCCAGGCCTGTTTTCATGGAATAGGGATAATCCTGCTTCAAAATCAGGCTTTCAATCTGCTCTTCCAATTCGTCCGGCAGCTTAAATCCGTCTCCGGAAAAGATTTTGATGCCGTTGAATTCCGCGCTATTGTGGGAAGCGGAAATCATCACGCCCGCATCCGCCTTGTATTTGCCCACAAGATACGCCACGGCAGGCGTGGTGATGTAGCCCAACTGATACACATCCGCGCCAACGGAACACAGGCCGGCCACCAGAGCGCAGGATAGCATGTCCGAAGAGAGCCGCGTATCCATTCCCACCACAAACAGCGGCCTGCGCCGGGAATGCGCCAGCAGCACCTGGGCCGTTGCGCGGCCGATCTGCATGGCCAGTTCACAGGTGAGTCCTTCGTTGGCGATGCCGCGAATTCCGTCTGTTCCAAACAATCTTCCCATCTGTCAATCCCTCCCATTTTCCCGCTTGACGATTTTGCCGCCTGTCTTGAAAATGCTGTTTTCCGGCACAACTCCCCGCACGCAGGAACACGGATAGACGATGGAATCTCTGCCCACGATGCTGCCGGGATTTAACACGCTGTTGCAGCCCACTTCCGCCCGGTCGCCCAGCATTGCCCCAAACTTGCGCAATCCCGTTTCAATTTCGGAATCCGCATGCACCACGATGTTCTTTTTGTCGCTGCGCACGTTGGACGTAATCGCGCCAGCGCCGGTATGCGCCTTATATCCCAAGATGGAATCTCCCACGTAATTGAAATGAGGAACCTGCACGGCATCGAACAAAATGCAGTTCTTCAACTCCGTGGAATTGCCCACCACGGCGTTTTTGCCGACAATTGCGCTGCCGCGCACGAAGGCACAATGCCGGATTTCCGCGCCCTCATCCACGATCAACGGGCCGTTCAGGCATGCCGTGGGCGCAATCTTTGCGCTTTTTGCAATCCAGACGTCCTCCGAAGGATGATCAAACGTTTCAGGATCCAAACCGGGTCCAATTTCCAAGATGTATGCCTTGATGCATGCCAGCGCCTCCCAAGGCGCTTCAAAGCGCTCCAGCAGCGGACGCGCAATACTGTGCGCCAAATCAAACAATTGCGTTGTATAAATCATGTTTCCTCCTGCAATTCATGCTGTCTGTCAAATTACGGTTACGGACTTTGCCAGGTTCCTGGGTTGATCGATCTGCTTTCCCAACTTCAGCGCACAATAATATGCCAGCAGCTGCACGCAAACCGCCACGGGCACCGCAGCGGAGATTCCGGACGCCGTCGGAATGCGAATCACGCCGTCGCAGCAACCGTCCGGAATCTTTGCATCCTCCGGCACGATCAGATAGACCCTGCCGCGCCTGGATCGAATCTCTTCGGCGGAAGTGAGGGAACGCCCAAGGCCTTCCCTGCCGGTGGCGATCATTACGCTGGGCATTGCCGGCTCCACCAAAGACAGACAACCATGCTTTAATTCTCCCGTGGCGCAGGCCTCCGCGTGAATGTAACTGATTTCCTTCAGCTTCAGCGCGCCCTCTCTTGCCAGCGCCAAATCCATGCCGCTCCCCAGATAAAAAATATTCTCCGCACAGCTCAAGTCTTCCGCAATTCTGCGAATGGCATTCTCCTGCTTCAAGGCTTTTTCCGCCAGCGCCGCGGGATCATATTCCAGTTCCAAAGAAAGCCCTCTTCCGGACATGCGCCTTGCCAACAAGGCCAAGGCCACCACCTGTGCGGTAAATGCTTTCGTGCTTGCCACGGAAATCTCCGGCCCGGCCTGCGTGTATACGACGTAATCTCCCGCCCGGGCAATGGAGCTTCCCCGCACGTTCACCACGCAAATGCACTTGGCGCCAATGCTCTTTGCGCGCTTCAGCGCCAACAGGGTGTCTGCGGTTTCGCCGGACTGGGACACGAACACAAACAACGGTTTCCCCACATGCCGCAATGCGCCGGACACGTATTCCGATGCGATTTCCACGCTGACGCACAATCCGGTTTGCTCCTCCATGTAATCTTTCACCGCCAGTCCCGCATGCATAGCGGAACCGCAGGCGACAATGCGAATATCGGTCGCATCCCGGAGAACATCCTCCGGAACCGAGGAAAAATCCATTTTTCGGGAAAGCACCTGCGGCTGCTCATGAATTTCTTTGAGCATAAAATGGCTGTATCCCGCCAATTCCACGTCGGAAGCCGTCCAGCACGCGTTTCCATACCGCAGCTGCGCCGGCTGTCCCGACAGGTTGTATGCCCTAATTTCGCTGGCAGTGCATCGCACCACGGTGTTGTCCGGAACGACCGCCATGGTCTCTCCGTATCGCAGCAGCGCCACCGCATCCGATGCCAGAAAGCTGCCGTCCTGCGTGTGCATCACCATCAGCGGCGCATCCCGGGAAACCGCATAAATCTCCCCGGGCCGATCTGCAAACAATACCGCAAAGGCGTTCCCGCCTTCGATGCGTCCCATGGCCCGCGTCAGCGCGACCACCGGGTCTCCGTCATAAAGGCAATCCATCAACATGGCGGCCACTTCCGTGTCCGTATCGGACGCAGGCACGCGGCCTGTTTTCGCCATTTCCTGCATGAGCGCAAGATAATTTTCCACAATCCCGTTGTGTACCAACGTTACGCTGCCCGCTGTGTGCGGATGAGCGTTTCGCAGGGATACTTCTCCGTGCGTTGCCCAGCGCGTATGCCCAATGCCCGCCATGCATCCCGGCATATTTCCGGTCTTTTGGCACAGCGATTCCACTTTTTCCGTGGTTTTTTCAACATGGATTTTGCCATGAATATCTATCAGCGCGATTCCGGCGCTGTCATAACCGCGATATTCCAACAACCGAAGCGATTCCAAAACATTTTCCCGCGCGGGAATTCTGCCCACGCAGCCTGCAATGCCACAAATAACAATCCGCTCCCTTCATTCAGGCGCAATTTACACAACCCCTTCGCGTATGCAAAGTGGTAAGAACAACCTTCGCGGCGTTTTTTCCGCGAAAACTATGCAATTTTGCGCATGGATGTCGAACGAAAAAAGCAGAAAAATTTGAAATGAAAATCCGGTTGCAGCCCCTCTGTCCCACCTGTTGCCAAGTGTATTTTTGACTGCATTACGCATCCGGCCATGCGAAAGGGCATCCGCCGAAAACTTCGATAACCCTTTCCCTCGTCAACCGCTGAAGCGGTTCTGGCGCTAAAGCATACGCGTTCTCTCATCCCGCGCCTTGTGCTCCGCCCTCCTTTCCCCTGCATAATATGATTAGGATACCATTCTGTGCAAGAAATGTCAAGTAAATTCTCCATCCTTTTGTTCCATCCAGGCGCAAAGCCTCCATTCCATTGCATTTTCTTGTGAAACATGCTATAATCACGAAGCGGCCTCCCGAAGGAAGATTTCGGCGTCCGCAAATTTGACACCTTTCACAAGCAGGAGGCGCCACGTGCACCCAATTGGTTTTTTTGATTCTGGCCTGGGCGGCATCAGCGTGCTTTCCCAGGCACGCGCTTATTTGCCGCGGGAGCATTTTCTGTATTATGGCGACAACAAAAATGCGCCCTACGGCCCGAAAAGCTTGGAGGAAATCCGTTCCCTTACCCATGCCAGCGTAAATTTTTTGCTGCAAAAAGGCATCAAAGCTCTGGTAATCGCCTGCAATACCGCCACCTCGGCCAGCGCCGCGCTGCTTCGGCAGGAATTATCCATCCCTGTAATCGGCATTGAACCCGCCCTGAAGCCCGCGCATTTTGTGCGCCATGGCGGCGCAATCGTGGTGTTGGCCACCAACGCCACCCTGCGTCTGGAGAAATTTCATTTGCTGATGGAACGTTTTGGCGATGGCGTGGTGCCCGTTGTCGGAGAAGGTCTGGTGGAACTGGTGGAGGCCGGGCTGCAAAACTCCCTTCAGGCAGATGCGCTTTTGCAGGATTTGCTGGCGCGTCCCCTGTCCGGACAGGTGGACGCCATCGTGCTGGGCTGCACCCATTATTCCTTTCTCACCGATGCTTTGCATCGCGTTGCGCCGGGAATTCCCATATTCGACGGAGCCGAGGGTACC